>CAZRTY010000093.1:0-7619 GCA_964603055.1 uncultured Rhodothermales bacterium
CGTATCAACGCCCTCGGACAAAGCTCGTTCGAATCAAGGGGATCGCCCACAAGGGTAGCGAGTGCCCCATAATCGTCGAAGGCACGCCGGAGGCCGCGTACTTTGCATGGCTAGTCGGCGCAGGAGAACTAACGGGCAGTGGGTTTGGCGCACTGCGGTGATTGGAGGTCCTATTTACCTATTCACAGACAGAGTCGATGAGCGATCTCTTATACGTCGTCACCTACACGGGCCCCTTCGGATATATCAAGCCGTGGACAGCTGTGCGGGATGGAGAGACGTTTAGCCAGCCCTTCCTCACGCCTAGCATCATCGAGGGAATGTGTGAGAAGCTGGGGGTTTCCGCCATTCTGCGCCACCGGCTGGCGCATAGCGGTATCAGCAAGCAGCAGGAAGCTATCCAGTCCGCGGGGTTCAAGCACAATACCCGCTCGAAGACGCTCACGCGAGGCACAGGCATCCTAACACGCGGAGTGATGCTTGCCCCCGTGCTTCATCTGGCATTCCCCTCCGCCGAGGACGCCACCAGAGCTGCCAATCAGCACCTCTGCCTGTGCCGAAATGAGGATCTGGTCTATCCCGCTGGCGAACCGCGCGAGCTCAGCGAAGCACAGTTCGATGCCCTGGAGGGTTTCGAACTGCGTTTCGCCGACGCCGAAGCGCAGGGCACCTTCCTCGTCGGCTACAATCGCTTCGCCGATGGCGCCCCGATGTACGGGCGTCTGGAGGTTGTCGGCAACCCAGCCACGGCCGAGCCGCTCGACCTATGACGCTGCTCGCGAAAAGCCCTGATCGTGGCGGGCTGACGCTGCGCGAACACACCGAGCACGTCGTGATCGCCGCGGTGAAGATGGCTCGGGCGCTCGGGCTCGATGAGCGGCTAGCCCGGCGGGGTGGCGTCCTCCACGATCTCGGCAAGGCGCACCCTTTCTTCCAGTCTGTCCTGCGAGGGGTGGTGACGCTGGACGAGCGGATGCGGAGGGCACCCCACCGCCACGAACTGTCGTCGGTACTCATGCTGCCGCTGTTCGACGAGGCGGACTGGCCCGTCCTCATCGAGATGGTCGTTGGGCACCACAAGTCCGCGCGAGGGGACCGTTCGGAGCGCGGCATTATGGACCTGCTCATCATCCACTACGACGGCCCGGATGCCCTCTTCGAGCGGCACGCCGAAGGCTGGGAGGATTGGATGCCGCAGGCCGCCGCACTGGCGCAGTCGTTCGGAGTGACGGAGCGCGACACCGTCTCGCGCGACGAGGCGCGCCGCGCGCTCGATGTCTGCATCGCCTACTGCAGGAAACCGGACAAGGGCTGGTCCGAGTGGCGGGGCCTGCTGATGGGTGCGGACCACTTTGCTTCGGGCTATCAGCACGAAACTGAGGACAATCTTGATGGGCTTTACCACGTTCCAAACGTGGAGGCTGCCTACGGCCCGTCGTCGCGCTTCGGCTCGTCGCCGCTCTACCCGCTCTCGCTGCGGGAGGGCGCCGTGCGCGACGAACGCCCCCACACGCTCGTGATCGCACCGACCGGCGCCGGCAAGACCAATTTTCTGCTCCGCCGCTGCCGGAGCCGCGTGTTCTACACGCTCCCGTATCAGGCGTCCATCAACGCGATGTACCGGCGCCTGCGCGACGATCTGCATGACCCTGATCCCGCCTCCGACGTACGCCGCCTCCACGCCGCTTCACGCGTCCCACTGCGCGAGATCCGGCCCGGCGACCCGGACCAACTTGACGGGCGCGAGGACGCCGACCTCCAGCAGCACCCAGGCGCCAGTGTCAAGGTGACGACGCCGCACCAGTTGGCAGGCCTCGTCCTAGGCACCGCCGGCCACGAGATCACAGCGCTCGACGTGCGCGGCCAGGACGTCATCCTCGACGAGATTCACACCTACGACGGCGCCACGCGGAGCCTCGTGCTGGAGATGGTCCGCGCCCTCGCCGCGCTCGGTTGCCGGGTACACATTGGCACAGCCACCATCCCGGATGCCCTTGCTCAAATGCTTCTCGATGCCCTGGGTGGAGACGAGCACGTCTGCACAGTCACGCTCTCCGACGAAGAGCTTCGCTCGTTTAACCGGCACGAGGTCGTGAAGCTGGCCGACGACGATGCAGCCGCCGACACGGTCCGCCAGCTGGTGGCCGACGGAAAGCGCGTGCTGGTCGTGACCAACCGCGTTGCGCGGGCGCGGGCCCGATTCGATGCACTCAAAGACGATCCGGCATTCCAAGACGTGCCTATCCTGCTCCTCCACAGTCGCTTTCGCAGGTGTGACCGGGCTGCGCTGGAGCACGAGCTGATGGCGCTCGAAAAACGGTGCGGCACTGAGCAGCGCCCATGCGTGGCCATTGCCACCCAGGTCGTCGAGGTCAGCCTCGACCTCTCGTTCGACGCGATGATCACAGACGCAGCGCCACTCGATGCGCTCGTGCAGCGCTTTGGCCGCGTCAACCGCCGGCGGCTGGCAGAGACAGCCGGGCGCGTCTTCAAGCCGGTCTACGTGATCGCCCCGCCGGAGGGGGAGCGCGCGGCGCGGCCATATGACGCTGGCGTCATCCAGGCCAGCTTCGAGCAACTGCCCGGCACCATCGGCGGACCGCCGGAACTGCTCGAAGAGACGACGCTCACGGAGCGCATCAGTCACGTCTACCCGGAGATCATCCCGCATGAAATCTCCCTGCACACGCAGGTGCAGAACGGGCGCTATCGCATCCGCAAGCTGCACCACATGCCACGCTCGGTGCTGGCCGACCTGCTAGAGATCGACAGTGAAATGGGGGTGCTCGCGCAGGACGTGGCCGAATATGAGGCAGCGCCGTGGGATGAGAAGGCCGAGTGGGAGATCCCACTGCCACAGCACGTACGCCGTCACGGCTGGCGGCGCCTCGACGTGGGTAGCTATCCCCTGGTCGTGCCCGATACTGCTTATGACCCTGCCCGCGGGTACGACGATACCCGCGTCACTGACAGCCCGATTCCCGCTTCCGATCCGCGCGCATTCATCCTGTAGAATCCAGACATGTACACCGCCCACCTCGGCCGTCAGGCTCTCGCGCGCTACAACGTGCGCCACGGCACCGCCCACACCCCTCGCACCTTCTTCGACGAGGTGTTCTTCCCCCTCTTCTTCGACGACGCACGCTACCTGATGTGGGTCAACAACGCTCCCTTCGACCAGGTCTCGAAGCAGAAGAAGGCGGGAGACCCTACGGAGCGGCGTGACGCGCTGGCGAAGCTGCACGCCGGTGCCGAGGTACTGACCGAGCCGCTGGGCCACCTTGTGCTAGGCGGTAAGGCCGCCGATTTGGATGCCAGCACCTCGGGCCAGGTCACTGATCTCGTGCTGCCCGCCTCAGCGGACGAGGCGTACGCCTCCTGGATCGGCACGGCATGCGGTATCGGCGTGGCTGGAGGGCTGTCGCTGTTGATCGAACACGACGCCGTGCTGGATGCCCTACTGGACGGCTGGGAGGTCTACCGGAGCTGGCTCAAGCAGACGCCGGACTTCCAGCCTAGCCAGATGGACTCGTGGAACGGATGGTGGCTCATCCACAGCTTTTCGGATGCCTTTGATAAGGAGGATCCGACAGCCGGCTTTCTGCCCAGCACGAAGAAAGGCACCGGCAGGTACCGTCTCAAGCTAGACACTCCGCCGTGGAGCCGCGTCCTCTTCGCGCTCGCTTTCGGCACCCGGGGCGTCCGACAGACGGCCTACGTTTACTCGCTCGGAAACACTAACAAGACCCTCGGTTTCCTCCTGATTGACCTGCCGGAGGTCTGCGGGCTGCCTGCCCTCTATAAACGTCTTTTCGCCCGGCAGGACACGCTTACCTCCGAGCAGATCGCCACGCTGTGGGAAACCGAGTTCGGCTTCGAGCGCGGCTGTCAGCAGGGCGTCCTCGGCACGCGCTCGCTCGAGCCGAAGCACCTCCGCAAGTACATGCCCACCCGTCGTGATGCTGGCTCTCTTCCAAAGGCACCGCGCAACGAATCCGATCATGTAACCTTACGCATCTACCAGACCTGGATCATCGCCATGCTCAGCAACAATGAAGAGCTCCTCGCTTTCGCCGAGGAGAGCGCCAAGGCGCTCCACGAAGCCGCTAGCCCGGACACCCGTGGCAAGGCTACTAATCAGCGCCAGGTGGACGAGGTCCTGAAGGCCGGCTCTCGTAAACCGTTCGTGGAGGCGGTCACCGCCGTCGTCGAGCGTGATGGTACACGCGCCGAGGGGCTCAACCGACTCGTCCACGCCGTGATGACGATGCCGGCCACGGACGTTCCGCTTTTCCTGTCGCTCCTCCGCTTCAAATACGCCTACCTCAACACCAAATAACCCCGCAACCCATGTCCCAGACGATCTATCTCCGCGGCCTCAGGCAGGCTGACCATACCGTCTTCTGTGTCGCCGACGGTCAGAAGTTCTACTACGATCCGCAATTCGGACAGCGCATGCCGTTCTCGAGCGGCCAGCAGGTCAAACGCTCCATCATGGATGTGCTGGCGGAGGCGCTCGGCGAGCCGCGCGCGCCGATCACGTTCAATTACGAGATCACGGCCAAGAAGGGAGAGGAGACGCTCGAGAATAAGGAGCCCTGGTCCCCGTGCGATCCGCGCCACGCCGATCAGCTGATCGGCGGATGGATGCGTGCGCGACCCGGTGCCGTCACACTCAAGCGACGCAGTCCCCTCTCCATCTCCGCCATGAGGCCCCTTCATCCGCATCTGGCGAGCATGTCGAAGGAGAACCTCACCTTCGACCGCAGCGAGCACCCCGAGCAGCACCCCGTCCGCGTGCTAAACTCTGACGGCCAGGAGATGGCCCCGGAAGAGATCGACGCGTGGCTTACCTCGCACGCCCGTGCACTGCCACGCCGGCACTGGATCCCAGACAACGCTCGCACGTCGGGTCTCTTCGTTTACGACATCGCCATCGACCTCCGCCGCCTTTTCAAGGTTGCCACGAACCGCCACGACCCGGAGCTGGACCCCGAGCAGGTGGAGCGCCTCCACGCTGAGGGCTGGACGCTGACCGCGGATGGCGAGCATCTCGTTTGCCCGAAAGAGCGGCGGGACACCCTCATCCCGGCGCTTGTGGACGCGCTCATAAACTGGCGCGTCACCAGCAATCAGGCCCGCACCTTCAGCCCTCAGGCGACGCTCGCCCTGGCAATCTCCGACAACGCCAACCGCATCGCTGGCGCCATCCGTGCGGACCTCGATGAGGCGAAGCCGGACCGTGTCGCGCATCCCGTCATCGACACCGTCACAGGCGTCGAGGTCTTCGTGAACCTGCCGGCCAAAGGATACATCCCAGGTGTCACAGCGTCGGCAGATGCGCTTGACGATGCTGCGAACTCGCTTTCAGCTCGGCTAGAGGAATACAATTATAATACATGATCCGGGATTCCGGTACGTGTGGAGTGTTCTTGCCAGCTAGGGCGGGTGTATCATTTATCGACCAATTAGTGGATCCCACTATACAAACCCGTGACATCGACCGTCGTGCTCGGCGGCAGGCACATCATACGTAGCTTCCAACACCAACAGCACGCGCGTCTACGAAGATGACCCGACGAACTCGTATCGGCGGCATGCTCATCGGCTACCACGTGGTGTGCCCCCGCAAGGCGTGGCTGTCGAAGTACGGGCTTTGGATGGAGCAGGAGAATGAGGACGTGCAAGTGGGGCGTCTCATCGACAAGAGCACCTATTCCCGGGCAAAGAAGGCAATTGACCTCGACGCAGAGATTGACGGCGTCTCACTAACCGGTCGAATCGACACGATTAACCTCCGGGAAGGCGTACTACATGAGGTGAAGAAGAGCCGTGCAGTAGAAGAGGCACATGTGTGGCAGCTCCGTTTCTACCTGTGGCTCCTGCGGCTGAGTGGTGTCGTACGGCACGACGGGCAACAGTTTACAGGCCAACTCGACTACCCAAAGCTCAGAAAGACCGAGCGTGTCGAACTCGATATAGAGCACGTCGGCCAGCTTCGAGACATCGTAATGTCGCTTGCCGAAAGCGCGGCTTCGCCAACCCCTCCGCCGCGCCATCCCCGCCGCAGCTTCTGTCGACGCTGCGCCTTTGAGGACCTCTGTTACGGATGAATAGATGAAGCGACCATACTATGTGTTTTCACACGGCCGCCTGCGCCGACGCCAAAACACGCTCCTCCTCGAGAAGACGCTCAAACCTGAACCAGATGCGGACGGTATGTCGGCGACTGACGCATCGCCACGGGTTGAGAAAATCCCATTTCCGGTTGAGCAGGTGGAAAGTCTCTATGTCTTCGGAGAGATCGACCTGAACACGAAACTGATCACGTTCCTGGCACAGAACGGTGTACCAGCGTTCTTCTTTGACTACCATGGCAACTATACGGCGTCCCTTTACCCGCGCGAACAGATACTGTCCGGACGTCTTCGAGTAGAACAGGTGCGTCATTACCTCAGCAAGAAGCGGCGCATGACCCTTGCGCGTGCGTTTGTAGATGCCGCTGCGTTCAACATCCTCCGCGTTCTCAAATACTACGTGGGCAGGGTGGAGGATACCGCATCAGGTCGACTATCTGAGACGATAGAGGCGATCGACATTGAACATGCACGCATCGACGGATGTGATGATATCCCGACACTGATGGGCACTGAGGGCCGCACCCGCGACCTATATTACCGAGCGTGGCCGCATATTCTTGGCGAAGCGACCGAGCAGTTTCCGTTTGAGATCCGGCAACGGCGGCCTCCGTCCAATGAGATCAACGCGCTTATATCGTTCGGGAATGCGCTATGCTATAGTACGGTACTTCGGCAGATCCATCGGACAGCGCTCGACCCGACGATTTCTTATTTACATGAGCCAGGCGAGCGCCGATTCTCTCTCTCGCTTGACATCAGTGAGGTCTTCAAACCCCTGCTCGTCGACCGCGCCATTTTCAGAATGATCAAGACCCGAGCAATAACGCCACGGCATTTTGAATCACGACTAGGTGGGACATATCTGAGTGAGAAAGGGCGGCGGATCTTCGTGGAACACTGGGATGAGCGGCTGCGGAAGACAATAAAGCATCGCTCACTTGGTCGAAATATCAGCTATGAGCGCCTGGTTCGGCTTGAATGCTACCGCGTCGTTCGACATCTGACGGACCCGAAGAAGGATCCATATACTGGGTTTAGAATGTGGTGGTGACCCATGCCCTATTATATCGCTGTGTACGATGTCGGCGTTGACCGGCTGCCGCGAGCGTTAAAGTTGTTTCGACGCTATCTCAACTGGGTACAGAATTCCGTTTTTGAAGGCGAGCTGACAAAGGCACAGTTTGCGGAACTCAAATGGGAAGCATCCCAGGTGATGAACGACGACCACGACAGTGTTATCTTTTACGAAATGCGCACTGAACGATATGTCGATCGATCAGTGCTCGGACAGGATCGCGGCAGCCGCGACCGAATACTTTAAGTCGTCGACCCCCCTCCGGCCGAGACAGCGTGAGACGTGTACGGACTCAACCGCATGCCCTTCAGAGAGGAGAAACCGCAAACCGGCAGGTTTTACGCTGGTCGTCGTCCCCCCGATGAATTTGCGCTACTTTAGCTCGACGACCTATCATGGTCCCT
>CAZRTY010000094.1:0-7402 GCA_964603055.1 uncultured Rhodothermales bacterium
GATACTGCTGAAGTTGGACTTCAAGCGCCGCCTGACCTGGCTTACCCAGGACGGTAAAAGGTTTTTGTCGAGGAACGGGATGGTAGCCGGTCTCGTCGAGCGAGATTACGATCTGCCGGGCGGCATACAACCTGCGCTCATCGTTCATGACGATGTGCCCGGCATCTCCCATGAAGCCGAACTTCCGCGCCTCAGCCGCACTTGTCGACACCTTTGCCATGGCGATCGTCTCGAAATACGGCTGCAACGCAGAAAGTATTTCATTCGGATGGCCATTAGGCGCCTGCTCCGCAGCGAGCGCCGCGAACCTCGTGGAGCCCGTTCCCGCGGGAATGACACCTACGCCAAGCTCGACGAGCCCGATGTAGCTCTCAGCTGAGGCAACGGCGTGCCGAGACGCCATCAACAGCTCACATGCGCCGCCCAGAACGCGCTGGTGGACAGCCACAACGACGGGCTTAGCCGCGTAACGCACACGCTGGATCGTCGTTTGAAAATGATTCAGGTAGGTTTCGATGTCGTCGAAGCGGCCGGCCTCCACGGCCGCCATCACCTCGTGCAGATTCGCGCCGACGGCGAAGTTTTTGCCCTCGTTCCCGATGACCATCCCCCGTAGATCCGGCGAGTTCTCGACGAGGTCAAGGGCCTCGACGAGACCGTTCATCACGCGATGTCCAAGCGCGTTTCCACGAGACTGAAACTCGAATAACGCCACGCCATCGCCTACGTCGACAAGTCGAGCCTCGTCGTTCTGCCATAGTGTCCCGGACTTCCGCGCCACGAAAGTGTCGATGGTGAGCTGGTCCCGTTGCTTCGGCTCGACTCGGTAGTCAACGTCATCCGGACTGAAAACGCGGTCGCCGTCATAGAAGGCGTCGACGCCTTCATCATGCATCCGGTAAATCCAGTCGGGAAGATCCTCGCCGAGGTCCTCCATCGTATCGAACACGCGCTGAAAGCCCAGCGCATCCCATATCTGGAAAGGCCCTAACTCCCACCCAAACCCCCAGCGAATTGCGCGGTCGATGTCTGCCGGACTATCGGCAATCTCGGGAATCCGCCGAGCGCTGTAGGCCAGCAGATCGAGCGTGGTGCCTCGGAAGAACGAGCCCGCGCGGCTGTCATCCTCAAACAGAAAACTCAGCCGGTCCTCCAGCGATAGTCCCGCCTTCGCATGCAGTTCAGGGAATGACGCCTCACCAGGCTCCTCGTAATCCAGCGAGCTGAGGTTGACCGACTTGATGATCGATCCCTCTTTCGTATAAAACCCGCGACCAGATTTTGCGCCGAGCGCTTCGTGCTCAACAAGTCGACGTAAGGCATCGGGGGCGCGGAAAACCTCTCTGCTCTCGTCATCCCGTACACTCTCGTACAGATTATCCGATACGTGCAGCAGAACGTCGAGACCGACCACATCGGCCGTTCGGAACGTTGCCGACTTGGGGCGTCCGGTGAAAGGCCCCGTCAGAAAATCAACTTCCTCGATCGAGTAGTCTCCATCCGTCGCCTGACGCATGGCCTGCAACTGACCGTAAAGCCCGATCCGGTTTCCGATGAAGTACGGGACGTCTTTCGCGACGACGACCCCCTTCCCCAGATTGACGCGGGCGAATCTGGATACCCGGTCGATGATATCCTGGCGGGTGTCGGGCGTGGGGATGATTTCCAGCAGCCGCAAATACCGCGGCGGATTGAAAAAGTGCGTGCCGAGAACGCGCGCCCGAAACTCTGGCGACCGATCTTCGACAATACTGCGAATCGGGATGCCGGACGTGTTCGTGGAAACGACTGCGCCGGCTGAAACGACGTCCTCCAGCCGCGCCATGAGATCGCGCTTTACGTCAAGCTTCTCGACGACGGCTTCGATAACCCATTCGGCTTCAGATAGCTGGTCGAAATCGTCCTGCAAATTCCCAAGACGTACGCGTGCCCGTGCATCCGCATCGAAAAACGGCGGCGGCTTCATGCGCGTCGCCTGCTTGAAGCCGCG
Source organism: uncultured Rhodothermales bacterium (assembly GCA_964603055.1). Lineage (GTDB taxonomy): Bacteria > Bacteroidota > Rhodothermia > Rhodothermales > CAZKDQ01 > CAZRTY01. Next base: position 1,991 of record CAZRTY010000094.1, read on the forward strand.
GGCAACGATTGCGTTGACATCGCCATCGGTGGCTGGAATATCCAGTAGCAGCACGTCCAGTCCGGCGTTGGCCAGATGCGCGGCAATCTGCGCACCCATGGTCCCGGCGCCGATCACTGCGGCGCGCTGGAACGGACGGTGGTAACGAGGCGCAGCCGCGGCACCCGTCGTCTCACCCTCCTCGGCGATCCTTGTCACCTGCGATTCTAAAAACGAGAGCTGTTCATCGCTAAGCCGCCCGATGAGCGAGAATAACTCGGGCAGATCGACCTTCGAGGCCAGGTCAATCAGTCCCTCCGTATCTATGTCCTGAGCAAGCTCGAGCAGCTTACCCATGTTTGAGAAATCGAGCATTCAGTTAGTTGTGTTTCGACCCCATGTCGATAATTGCGAATTCGGCTTCACGCTCATCCCCGATCTCTTCCTCATACAGCGCCCGGATAACATCTTCGTACTCCGAACGAATTTGTGGTCGGCGGATTTTCATCGTGGGCGTCAGAAGGCCACGTTCCACACTTAACTGGGATGGAATCAGCGCAAACCGCTTGATCTCTGACCACTGGTCGACGTCCTGGTTGGCCGCCTCGACGATCCGTTTATACCGCTCCGTCACGGCAGCCTCTTTGATCAGCTCCTCAAGAGCCACGTCCCGTTTGCCGGCCGCCTCTGCCATACCCTCCAGCGCGTCGTGGTCGGGGAATATGAGCGCGACGCAGTACTTCTGCTCTGAACCGATAACGAAAGCCTGCTCGACGAGCGGATCCGATGTTAAGCGGCTCTCGAGCGGCTGTGGCGTGACATACTTGCCCGTCGACAGCTTGAACAGGTCCTTCTTACGGTCGGTGATCTTAAGAAATCCGTCAGGCGTAATTTCTCCGACGTCGCCTGTGTGAAGCCACCCGTCTGCGTCGATGATCTCATTCGTGCGCTCCGGGTCCCTGTAATAGCCCATCATAATGTGTGGACCGCGGGTGAGAATCTCGCCGTCCTCCGCAAGCGTCACTTCGACGCCCGGAATTGGCACGCCCACGGTGCCGGCTCGGTTGTAGGGCGGTCGGTTATAGGTGATGACCGGGCTCGTTTCCGTGAGCCCGTAGCCCTGGAGCACGGTCACGCCCGCAGCAGCAAACAGGTTTGCCAGATCACCATTGAGCGCGGCTCCACCTGCGATGATATACTTCGATCGCCCGCCGAGCGCCTGCCTCCATTTCTTAAACACCAGCGCGTCGGCTACCACTCGCTGCACTTTCCACCAGGGCGATGGATCACGCCCGATTTCATACTCACCGCCGAGCTCGAGCGCCCATGTAAGCACACCCTTTTGAAATCCCGACAGATCATCGAGCCGCTCGAGAATACGCGCATAAACACGTTCGATGAGCCGTGGAACGGATGCAAAAACGGTTGGGCGGACTCGCTGCAGGTCGGCTGAGAGCGTGTCAGGATCGGAGAAGTAGACGGTTGCCCCGCTCTCGAGGAAGCCGTAGTGCAGCGTCCGCGCGAAGATGTGGGTTAGGGGAAGGAACGAGAGGGCGATTTCACCCTCGGCACCTCGGCGGAAGTCGGGCAGCACACTGAACGATGTAAGCGCATTGAACGAGATGTTTTCGTGCGACAACATCACGCCCTTGGGCATGCCGGTCGTTCCGCTGGTGTAGATGATTGTGGCGAGGTCGTCGGGCTTGATGCGCTGCCGCAAGTCGGAGATCTCTCTTGGCGCGTGCGCTTTCCGATCGCGGCCACGGCTCCGTAGTTCATCAAGAGATATGACCTCTCGTCCCTCTACCTGCCGACCTGCTGCCGAACCGTTAACGATGACGATCAGCTTTAACGAGGACAGATCTCCACCCAACCGCTGAATACGAGCCAGATCCGCCTCATCAGACAGTACCAGCGCCGCGGATTCGGAATGTTGTAGGACGTAGTGGATCTGGTCGTCCTTATGCGTGAGGTAGATCGGGACGTCCACCAGTTGCGCGAGCAGGCAACCCATGTCGACGAGACAGAAGTAGACATCGCTTTGCATGAACAGAGCAACGCGGTCACCTGCGTCGAGGCCGGACTCAAGCAGACCCAGCGCAATTTCTTCAGCCTCTGTCCTGAATCGATCAAGCGACCATGTGTCCCATTCCTGACCCCGCGGTTGATTCAGCGCTTTCTCGTTCGGCCTGTTCTCGCAGGCGTCGTAAAACATCTCGGTCAGCGTCCGTCCGAGAATGGCGGTGCCGGAGTCGGGTGCCGTAACCTGTGTCTCACGTGCCATCTCAAGTACCGGTATTGGTTTGTGGACGCGGATGAACGATTTCAGAAGCATATAAAGCGTTGGCAGACCCCGCCGACGTCTTCCCTGCAGTGGGTAAACGAGCCAGGTCAACGTTCGCGAGAACCGCTTCCACGAGATCGTCTTCGCTCAACCCCACATCCACTCTTCGTGCGATCAGCAGCGACACAACGCCGTGGAGGGACGCCCAGACGGCAGTGGCATGCACCCTGGCCTCACTGCGATTAAGAGAAAGCGCGTCTTGGAGGATGTCTGCCAGGAGATCGAGATTGCGCCGCGCCTGCCGAAAGTTGGTCGCTGGAAATCTCGCCATGCGGTCCGTCCGAACGACGAACATCACTTCGTAGAATTCAGGATTCGACAGCCCGAATGTGACATAGGCCTCGCAGAGCCTCCTGAACCGGGCTTCAGCGCTGTCCGCATCAGCCGATGCCGCGATAAGTTCCGCGTGCAACCGGCTCATGCCTTCGTCGACGATCGCGCGAAAGAGCGCGTCCTTGCTCTCGTAATACAGATAGATCGTCGTCGCACTGACTCCGACGGCCTCGCCTAAGCGCCGCATAGACAACCGCTCGTAGCCGTGCTCAATGAGAAGCCGGCACGCGGTGTCGAGGATCTGTCTGTGGAGGTCGGCGCTGGACACTGTTGCGTCTGCTCGTGAAAGAGAGACTCTTAACAGTGTTAAGTAGCGCACGGCGGTGCAACAGTCAATGCCGGCTTCGTTCTGTTGCGTGCTCGTAACGCTGGTTCAGGCCGTCCTTGCGGTCGAGGCTCAATGACTGCGCAGTACCACGTTACCGACAGCCGCCCGCATTCGGATTGACGGACCTCCGCCGTTGACATCGCCCGCGAAGGATTTGCTCATCCACTTCCCTTCAATCGGGAGCGAGAAGTCGGTCGATACCGAGCCGAGCGCCGACGCCCCGGCGACGCTGACGCGTGCGTCAGAAGCGAGATGCACCGTAACGTTGCCAGCCCCGGTTTCCAGGCTCGAGTTACCATCAGGCTGACCGGTGAACCGAGCCATGAGATTGCCGGCGCCCGATGAAATCGACACCGTGCAAGCGGCATCGTACACATTGACGTTCCCCGCACCCGTGCTGATGTTGATGCGGCCACTGCAGCCTCGGACGTCAATATTACCGGATCCCGAACTCACCTCAATAGGCCCATTGACGGACGCGATCTCAATATTCCCGGCTCCTGTTCGGCCGGATATAGCGCCACTGAGGTTATCGAGAACCACATTTCCGGCTCCCGTTGAAAAGTCTACATCATACCGTGCCGGTACCTGGATGTGAGCCTCGAGCTTCATGCGATCCCGAGACCGCCGCCAGAACATGCTTCCATCGTGATAACGAGAGCTGACATGAACGTCATTCCCTCGCTTATCGAATCCGTACTCGTGCCGCTCGAAAACCCGCTTCGCTTCGTCGGCACTTTCCGATGTCACAGTTCGGACCAGTTCGATTCGGACTTCCGCGATATCGATCGTTTCGATCGTCACATTCCCAAAATCGATGTCGACGTACAGACGCCCTCCCGGCTGGACTTTGAAAACCTCCTTCACCGTGTCCGTGATGTCGGCCGTCGGCGTCGTCGGTGCGTCTGAAGCCGCTGTCGCTGCGAGCAGCAGTATGATGAGGTAAAGCATAGCAGACTCCGGTATTTTCCGACTTCGATTACGGCACCTCCCGCCGATAGTTACAGCCTATCTGATTCCACGATGACCCTCCCTCCTGTTGTCGAGCGTTTTCTCCGTTACGTGCAAGTTGACACGACGGCAGATCCAGGCTCAGACGCCGTTCCATCGTCGTCCGGTCAACTCGAACTGGGCCGCCTTCTGGTTGACGAGTTGCAAGAAATGGGCATATCGGATGCCGTAATGGACGAGCACGGATATGTCTACGCCGAGATCGGCGGAACCACGGACGGTCCCGTCATCGGACTGCTCGCCCATATCGATACCTCTCCAGATGCCCCGGGCGTCAACGTGAAGCCAGTCATTCACGAAGCATATGATGGAGGCACGATTCACTTCCCGGGTGATCATGGGCGCGCGCTGACACCCGAAATGAGTCCGGAGCTACTCGAGCACATCGGCCATGACATCATCACGAGTGATGGAACGACGCTTCTTGGAAGCGATGATAAAGCAGGCGTGGCGATACTCATGCAACTTGCGGCCGATATGATTGCGAGCCCGTTCGATCACCCTCCGATCCGCATCTGCTTTACGGTAGACGAGGAGATTGGTCGGGGAGTCGATCACATCGACTTGCATCGCTTCGACGCGGCCGTGGCGTACACGATAGACGGCAGTGGTCGCGATACGATCTATGCGGAGACATTCAATGCGACGGACGTCCGCCTCGTCTTCGAGGGTCATGGTGTCCATCCCGGATACGCGTACGGCAAGCTCGTGAATGCCGTGGCGCTGGCTGCGGAGTTCATCTCAGCACTGACCAAAGCGGAACGGCCGGAGACGACGTGCGACCGCGAAGGATACTTCCATGCCCACCGGTTCACATCAGACGGCGTCGAACATGCGGAGGTCGAGTTGTTGCTGCGGGACTTTTCGTCGGAGGGAATCGATGCACGCAAGAACTTCGTCCGAGCGCTCGTCGCCCGACTTCTGCAGGAGAACAACGGTCTGACTATTCATCTCGACATGAAAGACAGGTACCGTAACATGCGGGAGTACATTGAGCAGACGGATCCGCGGGCGCGCACGTTCGCGATCGATGCGGCGAAGCAGATGGGGATGGTTATGCACGAGCGCCCCGTCCGGGGAGGCACCGACGGCGCGCGACTATCCGAGATGGGCGTGCCGACGCCCAACCTTTTCAATGGCGGGCATGAATACCACAGTGTCTACGAATGGAACTCGGTTCAGAACCTTCAACATTCACTCGAATACCTGAAGTCGTTACTGAAGTATTGGGCTACGAATCATGAATCAGAGAACTGACAAATCCGACTTCCCTAGAAAACGTGGCCGGGGCGAGCCGCTGAGCCGCCGCGCATCAAAACGCCTGGTGATTGGCGGGATCATCGTCGCGATCCTCCTCGCTGCCCTCGCGACGGTGTTGATCAATCGCTGGTCTGAGAATCCGGCTGTGCGCGAGGCT
>CAZRTY010000095.1:0-7346 GCA_964603055.1 uncultured Rhodothermales bacterium
TGCCTTGTAGCCGCAACCTGGTGTAGCAGTTCGTCCAGCTCCTGCTCATTCTTGACGAAATCAATTTCGGAGGCGTTAATAATCAGCAGGGGGCTCTTCGTATAGCGGAAGAAGTAGTAGTTGTAGGCTTCGTTGAGCGCCTCGATATAGCCGCGGTCCATGTCTTTCTCGTAGCTCCGGCCGCGCTGCTCAATATTCCGCATCAGGCGGTCGGTAGACGACTGCAGATAGATCACGAGGTCGGGGATGGGCGTAGACGGCTGCATCAGCGTGAACATCGACTCATACAGCTGCAACTCATCGCCATCCAGGTTCAGGTGGGCGAAGATGCGGTCCTTGTCGAACGAATAATCGCTCACCACCACGCGCTGGAACAGGTCGCGATCGAGTAGCCGCTTCTGCTGACGGAAGCGGCTCGCCAGGAAGCTGAGCTGAGTCTGGAATGCCCACCGTTTGGAATCTTGATAGAAGCGTTCGAGAAACGGGTTCTGCTCGAACTCCTCGACGACCAGTTTCCCCTCGAACCGCTCCGCGAAATAATGCGCGAGCGTTGTCTTGCCGGCTCCAATCACGCCCTCAATGACGATGTAGCGCAAATCGTCCGGCAACGGCAAGGCTTCTGATTGAGTGTCGTCGGTCATAAGTGATGGGGATACGGGAGAAGCGCCTCGGGTGGATGAACCTTCCGTAATGTATGGAGGTCCCGGCATGCCGCAAGTAGGCGTTCCGCCGTGTCACTGATGGGCGGAGGCAGCAACTCATCCGGCGCGATTTCTGCCAGCGGCTGGAGCACAAAGCGCCGGTCGGGAATGCGCGGATGCGGAATCACGAGGCGATCGGTCGTGATGGACCGCGAGCCGAACGCTACGATGTCAATGTCGAGTGTCCTGGGCTCCCAGCGCCCGTCTGCAGACCGCGTGCGGCCGCGCTTAGTCTCGACCTCCAGCACCACCTCGAGCAGGTCGTTCGGGCTCAGAGACGTTCGAACCTCAACAACGGCGTTGAAAAAGTCCGGCGCCGCAGCCTGCCCTTCCTTTACATGGGCTGTTCCCTCATAAACACTTGACGGCCGAAGAACGCGAACATCATTGGACGTGAGATCGCTGACCGCCCTCTGCAAGTTCTGAAGTCGGTCTCCCAGATTAGACCCGAGCGCTAAAAATATCCGCTCCGCTTCGTTTCCGCCGGTGGTCAAATGAACTCGGACGTATTCATCAGTGAGCATGAACGATGTGCGGCGCCGGCCCCGGACTGAATATCAATTGATCGACGACCGGCCAGTATCAACGGCCAAAGGCTGTGCAGATAATCCCGACTGTAAGTGAGCCAAGCGATTTTGACGCCCTACCGTCCCCTGGGCGCGCTTGTTGCTAGACTAATGGCTACGGCGTGCGCCCCGAGGAGGACTCGAACCTCCGACACCAGGTTTAGGAAACCTGTGCTCTATCCACCTGAGCTACCGGGGCAGGCGCAACATGATAACCAAGTGTACGAAAACTATCACCGGGGGCAGCCAGGTGGTTCGTCCTTTCAACGCCGTATTAAAATTCGGATGTGTGCACGAGCCCGTGCGTCTCTCGCGAGGAAAATCCGGAATTCATATAACACAGGGGTTACGCAGCGCACAACTTTGTGTCTTAACAGGATACCGCCCACTGCTTATACATATGTAGGTGCCTTCTCACCGGCCAATGGAGATTGCCCGATGTCAGCGTTCAAATCACGGTTTCGCATTCTTTCGACAGGATTTCGGTATCCCGAGAGCCGCCTTTTTTATGGCCGAGCCAGTCTCTTTTTCGATCGTATTGAGCTGACGGGTCTGGGCCTGGGAGGGCGACACCTGATGGTGATTCCGCTCGATGACATCCGGGGCTTTGAGCTGGCCCAAGCCAAGAAGAACCCGCTCTCACTGAGACTCAAGAACGACGAAACCATCGAGCTCGTCTTGAACCAGCACACTCTGTGGGAGCAGTATCTCAGCAGTCGTCTCGCATGGCGCAACCGCCTTGAGAACCCACCCATTTCGTCGCACGAGCAGACCTTCGTGATTGGAGATACGGCCGGTGTCTCGCAGGCAATGTCTTGACCGCGGACCACCGTCGTTTACTATCTTGGCCGGACGAGCGCCACATTTAGTAAACACTTCGCTTCTCCGTGCCAACAATTCGAGACGTAGCAGACGTTCTTGAGGCCTGGGCTCCCAAGGGGTCCGCCCAGTCGTATGATAATGTCGGACTCCAGGTCGGGGATGCCGGCAAGAGCATCAGCCGGGGTTTGATCGCGCTCGACCTGACGCCGCAGGTTATTGAGGAGGCCAAGGACCACGCGGCCGATCTTATCATCACGCATCACCCTGTCATCTTCAAACCGCTGAGTCGCGTCGTCGAAACCGACTCGTTCGAAGCCCTGCCCTATCGACTGATTCGCTCCGGCATCGCGCATTATGCGATCCACACAAATGCAGATGCCGCGCCGGACGGCGTATCATTTGCGCTGGCAGAGAAGCTCGGTCTCACGAAGATCCGCTTTCTCGATCGCTTCTCCGGCGTGCTTCGCAAAGTCGTCGTCTTCGTGCCGGCCGACCATGCCGATCAGGTGCGTGAAGCCATGGCCGACGCCGGTGCAGGCTGGATCGGGGAGTACACCGCATGCGGATTCGGCTCCGAAGGAACGGGCTATTTCAAACCCGGCGAGGGCGCTAATCCTTTCATCGGCGATGCGGGAGGCGGCACCGAGCGTGTTGAGGAGGTAAGGCTTGAGATGGAGGTCCCCGAATGGTCGATGCGGGAAGTCGTGAGCGCGATGATTGAAGCGCATCCGTATGAGGAAGTCGCCTACGATGTGTATGAGGTCAAGCAACAGCATTCGCGTTCCGGATTTGGCGCCGTCGGCGAGCTCGCGCAGCCTGTCGACCTGCGTGGCTTCCTCACGAATCTCTGCACTGCACTCGAGTGCGATGCTCCTCGGTACGTGGGCGATCTTGGCCGGACGGTCGAGCGGGTCGCTGTGTGCGGCGGTTCGGGTAGTAGCCTCATTTCCGCCGCTCGGCGCGCCGGCGCCGATGTTTACGTCACGGCCGATGTCACGTATCACAAGTTCTTCGACGTGCTGGACGGCCGTGGCGAGCCTCGTATGGCGCTCGTCGATGCCGGCCATTATGAGACCGAGTGGGTAACCGAAGATCTGCTGCTCAATGTACTTCGAAAGAACCTTCCAGAGATCGAGTGGGCGCGAACGTCGCTACGTACTTCGCCGGTAAACACGTTCATTCCGTGAGTCTTCGCGCTAAATCAGCATTGATGAGCGCGGGCGAATGAACATCGTAACATTCGGGGGGTTGGAGATGCTTGCCCGATTGAGAAAATGACCTATTAACAGACGCCGAGATATGGCTACGGTCCAAGAATCAACCATCAGCGCGCAGCTTCGCGCGTTAATACGCCTTCAGCACGTTGACAGCCGCATCGATCAGTTGGAGAAGCTCCGCGGCGATCTGCCCGACGAGATCCGCGACCTTGAAGATGAGAAGCTTGGGCTGGAGACGCGTATCGAGAAATTTGATCAGGAGGCGGCCGAACACGAAGTTGCCGTTCGCCGCGCTCAAGTCGACACGCAGGAGAGTGAGCAGCTCATCAAGAAATACGAGGAGCAGCAGCTTCAGGTACGTAATAACCGCGAGTACGATGCGCTGACAAAAGAGATTGAAGCGCAGCGTCAGCGGACTGCCGAAGCGCGCGTCCGTATCGAAGAGTTTGAGAGCACGAAAGACGAGCGAGCTGCCGAAGTCGAAGAGGCACGGGCACGCCTGGCGGACCTTGAAGAGGTGTTGAAGCAGAAGCAGGGCGAGCTCAACAATGTCATGAAGGACACGGAGGTCGAACAAAAGGAGCTTGAGGCCTTGCGTGACAAAGCTGCCGAGGACGTAGACGAACGTTACCGCCTGGCGTACAACCGGCTCCGTGAACGCCATCGCGATGGGCGTGCCGTCGTGCCGCTGGAACGTGGCGCAGCCGCTGGTTTTGCGGTACCTCCGCAGCGTCAGATGGAGATCCGCCAGCGCGATCGCATCATCCCCTGCGAGCACACCGGGCGCATCATCGTAGACAGCGACCTTTACGCAGAAACCGTTCAGGAAATGGATGCTGAGTAGTCATTGTCTGCACCTGTGCAGAGCGTGATTTCTCGCATCAAAAGATTTAACGCACCGGACGGATCATCGCCTCGCCCTGGCGGGGAGGAAAGTCCGAACACCGTAGGGCACCGTGCCCCGAGAATACCGGGGGTTCCGCTTCGGCGGAGACAGCAAGTGCAACAGAGAGCAGACCAGCCGATGATCCTGCAGCGCAGGAAACAGGTGATGGGTGAAAGGGTGGGGTAAGAGCCCACCGGCGTAGCGGGCGACCGCTGCGGCCAGGCAAACCTCATGGGGTGCAAGGTCATGCAGCACGCGCCACCCTCACGGGTGGCACTGCCGGCCCGGCAGTTATCGTGCGGGTAGACCGCGAGAGCCCGGCGGCAACAACGGGCCCAGATAGATGATGATCTCATCGACTTGGTCGTGGCAGCGGGCCGGTCGATCAGACAGAATTCGGCTTACAGGCCGGTGCGAGTTGCCACACATTGCGGCACAGGGTTGGGAATGATTTCCCTCCTCTTCAGCCGACAGCATAAAAAAAGGGTGACGGCAAATGCCGCCACCCTTTACTATTAGCCGGAAGTCGGTCCTGTTATTCTTCGACGCCGTCTGGGCTCTGGGGAAGAACCGGAACATTCGGCGCATCCTGAGGCATAGGCGCGGCCTGCTGCGGCGTAGCTTCACGCGCCCGCTGCTGGATGACACTCTCCTGCTGCGTACCGCGGTCGATCGTGAAAGGCGTCAGGATGCAGAGGACGATGAACAGCGTCGCTAACGTCCACGTTGCTTTTTCCAGGATATCTGGCGCCTGTCTCGCTCCAAGTATCTGACGCGTGGCACCGCCCGCTGCAATACCCGCGAGGCCCCCGCCCTTCCCGCTCTGAAGCAAGACGGTCAGGATCATCAAAAAGGCCAGAACGGTGATGACGACGATCAGGAAAATAAACATGAGCGCGGATAATGGAATTGGCGAATCACCCAAGATACGAACGGGACACGTCTGGTTCTTTAACCATTTTTGAATTAAGTCGCCGACTCATTCCGCTTCAGGTGCCGTCTCGCCATCTGAAGACCCGTCGTCGTCTTCATGTCGTACAGCTCTCCGTTGTCCATCATGCGGAACGCCTCTTCTAACGGCATCCGAACCACGTCCAAGAACTCAGCACTGCCGAGTTCCTGCCGACCCTCAACCAGACTGGTCGCCAGGAAGAAGTGGATCACCTCATTCGAGTATCCGATGCAGGGATACGACTCGCCAAGATGGACCAGTGTCTCCGCCTTCCACCCAGTCTCTTCCTCGAGCTCTCGCCCGGCGACGGACTCGGCAGCCTCCCCGTTCTTATCGAACTTTCCGGCGGGTAGTTCCAGGAATGATCGCCGAGGTGGATAGCGAAACTGCCGCACGAGAATTGTGGTGCCGTCATCGAACAATGGTACAACGGCAGCGGCCCCGGGGTGATTGACCCATTCACGATGGGACGCGCCGCCATCGGGTAGCCGTACGTCGTCGCGGAAGACTTTGAGCAGATCTCCATCGTAGACCTGCTCGGACTGTATCGTTTCTTCTGTCAGACTCATGATGCATTGAATTCGGAATCGTAGAACATACATGCTGTCACGGCTGCGATTGCTGCGGTCTCAGCACGCAGCCGTCGTGGGCCAAGGCGCACCTGGCTGAAGCCGGCTTCCTCACACGCTTCAATCTCTCCCTCACTAAAACCGCCCTCGGGCCCTACGAGGATCGTTACTCGACGGGGCTTTTCTCGACGTAGCACGCTGAGTAACTCAGGCGAACCCTCGGCCGATTCATGACACACAACGCGGAGTTCTCCTCCTCCATCGGCCGCGCCCGTTGCCAACAGCTCTTTAATCGTAAGCGGCTCGTGGATTTGAGGAAGCCGGCTGCGGCCGCTCTGTTTCATCGCCGAAAGCAGAAGATTCTCGGCACGTTCGATCCGGATGTTTCCCTTCTCCGTTCGCCCCGTGACGAGCGGTATTACCTCCGCAGCGCCTAGTTCAACCGCTTTCTCGAGAAACGTCTCGTAACGGGCACGCTGTTTAAGGAGCGCCGCTGCGATCGTGACGTGGACGGCGGGCTCACCGTCGCCCGGATGACGTTCGACGACGCGGCCTACGGTGCGGTCCTTCCCAACATCCTTCAACTCAACTGTGTACGCGCATCCTTGGCCGTCAACTACTCGGACGAAGTCTCCGGTTTGATGCCGCAAAACCCGCGTCAGGTGGTGCGCCTCTTCGGGAGGGAAATTGCAGATATCCCCGATAAAACGATCCTGCGGGACGAAGAATGAAGTGGTCATCAAACAGACTAAATCCCAAATGCAATACCGGCGTGGATACGCGGCGAGGTGAACCCATCCTGTGGATTAAAGGCCACGGCAACGTTCATCAAGCTGAAGCCCGTATCAAACTGGCCACCAAAGCCATACCCCGTTCGCCATAAGGCGAAGCCTTCGAGTGAAGGGGTCACGGGCCGCTCAAGATAAGCGCCGTCTAAGAAGATATTGATGAAGGATATCGGGTCGAGCCGATAGCGAAACTCCACCAGGCCACGCGCCGCCGCCCTCACCAGGAACTGGTCCTGGTCGTATCCCCTGAGCGTTCGGAGCCCGCCGATATATCGAAGATCCGATCGGTCGAAGTCGTCGCCGCGGATGGCCGAGACATCTCCTCCCGTCATGATAACGCCTCTCCTGCCCGCAGGCACGTAGAGGCGCCCGCTCGCCGAGAAACCGTCTACCCGCACGGATCGATGCTCGCGCGTTGTGTCGGCGCCGATAATGCGCGACAGAGATCTTCTGCTCGTTCCGCTTTCCACAACCACATCGAGTGCATGCCCGCGAGTGGGACTCCTGTTGAAATCAACCCGCCGCGATCGAAATCCGATGCCGAACGAAAAGATGTCAGCCTGAGCCACCCGCTGGCGGCCGCCCTCCACACGAATTCCGGCGGTGCCTGGCTGAGTCTGTCTTCGCGACAACGTACCGAAGACCTCGTTACCGGCGTCTAGCCGGAAGCCGAGTTCCAGCGCATACCGCTGGCGATTGAAGAGGGAGTCTTGTTGGAATCCCTCGAAGGCAACCGCGGCCGAAATGGGCGTGCCTAACACGAACGGATCGGCGAAAAGTGCTTCGACGCGGCTTACCTGCCCCGGCAGCCGATCGAGTGAAATAAATATCGATCGACCGGATCC
>CAZRTY010000096.1:0-7213 GCA_964603055.1 uncultured Rhodothermales bacterium
GTCGTTCCACACCGTTCGGAAAGCCTACCAGTCGTTAGAAAGCGAGGGATACGTGACCTCCGAAGCTGGCGTCGGGTACCGCGTTGTCGAGAATGCTCCTGTAGGAAAAGCGGAGCGCAATGAGCGAGGCGCGGCCATCGCGCGGGATGCGCTTGTCAGGATGAAAAGTATCGGATTGAATGATGAGGAGATCGACTACCTGATCGATGAACAGCGAACGCTCCTGGAGGAGGCCGCGATACAGACGAAGGTCGTCGTGGCGATGCCCTACCGCGAAATGGCCGAGGAGTGCGCCATTCAGCTCAGCTCAGCATTGAAAATCGATGTCACCGGAGTTGCTCGCGATGGGCTGCCGGCGCACGCAGACGCCGACTACGTCCTCGTGCCTTACGAAGACGTCCGCCGCACACTCTCATTGATGACGGGTGCCGATGTGATCGGCGTGACCTGTTTTTTCGATGCCGAGCTTCTTGATGAGATAGCTCGCCTTGGTGCGGAGGAACAGATTGTCGTCGTGGTTCGAGACGTCGACGCTGTGGCTTCGTTGATGGAGGCGCTGAGGCGTGAGACAGGATTTGCCGGCCAGATCCTGGCGATGTCCATCGAGGAAGATCCTCGGCACCTTGCGACGCGGCTTGAGCAGGCGGACCTCGTGCTGGCCACGGCGTCCTGCCGTCGGAGGCTTCAGCAGTGGGTCAAGGATCACCGCCAGGTTCTCATCGCGCGGAGACTAGTCGCTTCAGAATCGATCGAACGCATCCGCGAGCTGCTGCCTCGTTAGCTATCACTCTCGGAGTCGTCCGTATCAGGCGCGGGCGTAGTCCCGCCCGATGCTCGCCGACGTTCATCGAGGTGCGACTGCACGTCTTCAATCTCCTTGTCTGCCGTAGTCCCGTCACCTTCCGAAGAAGATCCGGATGGTGCGGCTGGTGCTTCAGATGGCGGCGGCTGTGGCTCCTGGGCTCCCCAGACACCATCCTCTTTCAAACTAGGTATCGGCGGAGGCGTGGACGCCTTCTCTGCAGGCTTCTGCTCTTCTTCCTCCTGTCCCGGGTATTTTACTCGGACATGATAGATGCCGAGCAGCATCGAGAGGAACGTTTCTTTGATCGTATCGAGATCTCGGAACGTAAGGTCGGTATCGCTCAGCTGGCCGTCAGCAATCCGCGCCTCAATGATCATGTTAATGAGCGTTTCCAGGCGTTTATGCGTGGGCTCGGCCAGGCTTCGGCTCGCAGCTTCTACTGAGTCCGCCAGCATCAAAATGCCGGTCTCTTTCGATGACGGCCGAGGCCCGGGATACCGAAACTCAGACTCGGCAACAGGCGCCTCGCCTTCCTTCTGCTGCTCGACAGCCTTACGGTAGAAATACTCGATGCGCGTGGTACCGTGATGCATCGGAATGAATTCCAGAATCGGCTTCGGGAGGTTGTACTGCCTTCCCATCTCCAATCCTTCCTTCACATGGCTGGCGATGATGAGCGCGCTCATCCGCGGTTTCAACTGATCGTGCGGATTATCACCGGGCCGCTGGTTCTCAACGAAATACTCCGGCTTGAGCATCTTGCCGACATCATGATAGAGCGCGCCAACACGCGTGAGCAGTGCGTTCGAACCAATCGCGTCCGCCGCGGCCTCGGCCAGATTCGCAACCTGTAATGTGTGGTTAAACGTGCCCGGAGCTCGAAGGCTCAGATCCTTCAGAAGCGGCCGGTTCGTGTCTGACAGCTCGAGCAGCGTCAGGTCCGTCGTGATGTCGAAGGCTCGCTCAAAGACCCAGACAAGCGGATAGGCCAGCGTCACCAGTATGGAGTTGACGCCCACCAGGATCAATTGTGAGACGAACACATCCCGCGGGGTGTCGAAGAGCAACGCCGTCGAACCCAACACGACGAAATATCCCACCAGAACCATAGCCGGACTGAGGAAGAACTGGCCGCGGTTCTTGATGTCTCGGACGCTGAATACACCGAGCGTTGAGGCGAATACCGTGGCGTAGGCGAACTCAAAATCGAGATTCAGCAACAAGCCACCGATGAGCGCCATCGCCAGTGCGCCGAAGATGCCCACCCGCGAATCGAACATCACGGTGAGCAATATCGGAGCGATAGCCACCGGCACTCCAAGCGTGGGGGCAGACGGCAAGCGCACCGAGATCGCGTACATCAGCACGATGACGCCAAACAGGATTGCCATCAACAGCAATTTCCTGTTGTCCTCGTAAATCGCCCGGCGCAGGATAAAAATGTACAGGAAGAAGATGAGGTAGGTGGCCATGATCAGCAGGAGCTGACCCAACGTGACGCGCCAGAGGATCGTCTGGCCACCTCGCTCCCTCCGCTCGCGTTCGAGCGAGTTAATGATCTGGCGGATCTGCGGTGTGACCCGCTCACCACTCTCGATGATGATATCGCCGCGATCCACGCGTCCGAAGCTCGGCGAAATACGTGCTTCGCGCTCCTGCCACGCGCGCATCGTTTCGCCACGCATATACCGGAGCGAGGGCGTGAACATGGCGCGGAATACCGCTACGCCGATGTTCGCAGCCTGAACGTCTTCCGGATAGAGCTGTCGAAATTGCTCCTGGGCGAAGCTGTACGCCTCGTTCAGTCCGAAGAGGCTTTCTTTATTCCTCACCTGCTCGACGTGATCGCGCTCGTTCCGGATGGTGATCTCATCCGTATGGATACTATCGAGCGGGACGTCCATCACGCCTACGTTCAGGACCTGCGTGCCAACCGACCATGCTTCCTGGATCAGCGACTGATGCAGCGGCTCGGAAATATTTCGCGCGGGGACGTCGCCCGGCAGACCTTGGCGGTAATAGGACGTCAGGCGCTGCCACTGATCTGAGGTGAGCTTGACGCGGGCGCTGCGCCGCATGTCCATATAGCGCACCGAGTCTTGCTCAGCCTCGGCAACCCGGCCTCGTGCGCGATTGAACTGATACGATGAGTACGCATCGAAAATCCGTTCGAGCTGCTGCGAAACCGTGTCGCGATACGCCACGATGCGCTCATTGGCGTTGGGGATCTCGGCGAAAAACGGAGGCGTCGTATAGCGCACGGCCGCTCGTTCTTCCCTGATGACGTCCTCCGTCTTATAGATGGGGAAGTCAAACGGTGCCGTCAGCGTTTCTTGCCGCCACTCATCGCCGACCTGGATGGCGTACTGGTACATCTCGCCGCGCGGGAATGCGGCAAGCGTGATGAGCACCAGAATGACGAAGATGGCACCCTTCTGAAAATTGCGCCTGCGCTGGAGCCGTTTCTGGTCATCCCTCCCTTTCTCCAAATTCTGGCCGACTGGGCGCGCCTTCTGTCGTCCAAAATCGAATTTATCCAAAAGGGCCATACGGGAGGGCGGCTAAGTAGCGCCTATGCTATTGTAATTACGATGCTTCCGGGATGAACGGAATGCCAATGCAAGAAATTGAGCTAAGATCCAGAGGGCATATCCTCAAACCAGTCAATGCAGTATACCACGGCGGCAGTGTGCGCGCAATTGATGCACACGTCACTGGCGGTGGATGCGGCTCCGATATTCCTGTTGTATCGGCCAATGGAGCGGCGTCGCGCTGACTCCAGGATTCCGATCCGCTCGAATCGAGCCGTCACTGATCGGATAGCTCATCCGTTAATAAGGCGTAAGAGTTCTGACTCATCCAACACCCTGACACCGAGTGCTTCGGCTTTTTCAAGCTTCGATCCAGCACTTGCTCCGGCGACCACAAAGTCGGTTTTACTGCTCACACTGCTCGACGTCTTCCCTCCCGCTTGCTTAATCAGATTCGAAGCTTCCGTCCGCGACAGGCTCGGAAGTGTGCCGGTTAATACGAAGACCTTCCCCGCAATCGGTGAGTCGTCAGCCACCGTCACGGGTTCCTCTTCCGGCGTCCGGCGTACGTTGACGCCGAGTTCCTCCAGTTCACGCAGGAGGCGCTGGTTGTCGTCTTTGCGGAACCAGTCGAAGACACTTTCGGCGATCACCGGCCCGATGCCTTCTACGCCGGCGAGCGTTTCGATATCGGCTCCCCCAATCTCATCGAGCGATGCAAACCGCGCAACAAGCAGCTCGGCCGTGGTCTTGCCTACATGACGGATGCCAAGTCCGAACAACAAGCGGCTTAGCGGACGGTCTTTCGAGCTTTTGATCCCGTCCAGCAGATTCTGCGCACGTCTCTGTCCAAAACCTTCGAGGGTCATCAGATCCTCGGCCGTCAGACGATAGATGTCTGAAAGGTGAGCAACGATGTCTTGCTCCACGAGCAGAATCGCCATCTTGCTGCCGAGGCCTTCGATGTCCATCGCACCGCGCGAGGCATAGTGCTCGACGAGCCGGATGAACTGCGCCGGACAATCGATGGAGACGCAATAATAATCGGCCTCATCTGCCAATCTTACGAGCTCGGTGCCACAGGCGGGGCAGTGCGTTGGCATGCGCCACTCTTCTTCCGCCCCGGTTCTGCTTTCCGGAATCGGTTTAACGACCTGAGGAATTACATCACCGGCGCGCTTTACCAGCACCGCATCGCCGATACGGATATCACGATTGACGATGTAATCTTCGTTATGCAGCGTGGCCTGCGAGACGGTTACGCCGCCGATGTTCACCGGCTCTAGCACAGCTTCCGGCTTAATGGCACCCGTGCGCCCGACGTTAACCACGATATCCAGCAACCGCGTCGTTGCTTCTCGCGCCGGAAACTTGAACGCTACGGCCCAACGCGGAGCATTCGAGACGAACCCAAGCACTTCCTGGAGCCCGAAATCGTCGATCTTCAAGACGACGCCATCGATCTCATAATCGAGATTGTCCCGCTTCTCGGCCCATTCACTGCAGAAGGCAATCGCCTCGTCGATCGATTCGAATCGAGAAACATGTCGGTCGATGGGAAACCCAAACTTGCCCAGCTTGCTCAGCAGTTCGGACTGCGACTCGGCGACGTCGCCATCTACAGGCCCGACGGCGTATGCGAAAAAACTTAGCGGCCGAGACGCCGTCACCCGGGGATCGAGTTGTCTGAGGCTGCCCGCGGCCGCATTACGCGGATTGGCGAATACCTTCTCCCCTCTCTCGGCCAAGCCATCATTCAGCTTCTGAAAATCCCCTTTGCGCAGGAAGATCTCACCTCTCGTTTCAATTCTCCGAGGCGCCTCGATGCTTTCATCGCCTGTTCGCGGAATCGCGAGCGGGATGGCTCGGATGGTCTCAACATTGCGGGTGATATTCTCGCCTTCAAAGCCGTTGCCACGAGTCGCAGCGGTCGTAAGAACCCCCTCGATATACGTCAAGGCGACGGCGAGTCCGTCGATCTTAAGCTCAGCGATGACAGCCGGCGGTGCGGTTATGCCGGCTTCCTTCTCCAGCGTCCGGACACACCGATCGTACCACGCTCGTACATCGTCTTCGTCGAAGGCATTACCCAGGGACAGCAACGGCTGCGGGTGCCGCACCTTCTCAAAACGCGATAGCGGGTCGCCGCCCACGCGCCGAGTTGGTGAGTCGGGTGAAGCGAGATCGGGAAAACGGGCTTCAACAGCCGCCAGCGCTTCGTAGAGTACGTCGTACTCGGCGTCTGCAATCAGCGGATCGTCGAGCTCGTAGTACTGTCGGTCGTGCGCGTCGACGGCACGGCGCAATCGCTCGACCAGGCCACCGGCATCCACCTGATCCAATTTACCGAGATCGACTTCCTGCAAATGTGCCAGTAAGCCGCGCGACTCGTCGACGATGTTCATTGCCGAAGATTGAGTGCAGTGACAGGAGCGCCGCGTCGATCAGAGATCGTCGAAGTATTGCTGCGCGACATCGCGCGTGACGACGATGCGGTCCTGATCATCTCGCGACGATGTCGGATAGTCGTACCCCTGCAGGTTCAGGCGAATGAGATCAAGGCGTTCCTCAAAAACGATCCGCTCGTTGGCCACGAATCGCATGGAATCCCCTTCCTCAATCCAATATGGACGTCGTAAATCATCGTCTACCGTGACGCGAATCGGATCTACAGGCCCGGACTCCGCGACGACATAGAAGACCATCGATTCATCGAGGGTGACGCGCGGACGTGGCGCTTCGGGCTCGGCGACGTCGACCTCCTGCGTATCGACAACGGCGGCCGTCTCATTGGCAGACGTAAAGTCCCCTCCTCCTCCAAACACCGTTATCAGTCCCCACACGATACCGCCAACCACAATAATGCCAAACACGATACCGACCCAACTGCCTGCGTTACTCCTACTTGACGAACGAGAAGGCGACCTGCTTACTCGCGGTTTAGGCGGCGTCGGCTTTCGAGACGGTGGCGATGTTGCCGCCCAATCGGATTCCTCGGTCTCATCTTCTACCGCGACAGGCGTCGGTTCAACGGGAGGATCATTCTCTTCTGAGACGGCGGGCGCCGCGGCTTGATCTTCCGCAGTCGACTTATCGGCAGCCGGAAGGTAATCGACCTCCTCACCGAGGTACTCTCGGGCAAGCCGACCGTCATAGCGGCCTTCCGCGGCGGCTTCGAGCGAGTCGACTGCGATATCTGCCGAGACGCCTATCGTGGCGGCGTAGGTTCGAACGAAGGACCGCAGGTATACCCGATTAAACTGATCGTGATCGAACAAGACGCGCTCCTCAAAAGACGCCAGCAATGTGCGTGGGATCTTCGTCTGGATGTTCAGTTCGTCGATCGAGATGTTTCGACTTTCTCGGATACGCCTTAGGTCTCGTGCCAGGTTGGCACCTGATTCAAGCCGAGATTCCTGGTTCATTGTAAGGCGTGATGTTCCTGAAAGGACGGGGATGGGCCGGCGCTAAAATATCATCCTCTGGAAGGCCTTTCCAAAAGATGTCGAGAAAATGCCGGCATTAAACAGAAAGAGGCCGACAGCACACCGCCGTCGGCCTCTTTTACAGCCTATCGAAGATAACGTCAGGCGTCGCCTTCCGGCTTCGCTTCGTCGTCTTCACTGACAGCGCTCTCGCCTTTCGGCTCGATGTCATCCGCCGCTGGGCCACCCTCTGTTGCCGAAATCGGCTGCGTTCCAGAACCTCTGGATGGCGTCGCATCTTGCGTATCGGCTTCAGCAGCCGCGGCGATACCTTCCTTGTCAATATCTCCGGCGCCCTTATGTGCAGCCTTTGACATTTCGGAGGGTGTCACCTCTCCTGCATCTTCCTTGCGCTGTGCCGTCTCGGCCAGGTCTTCGTCGCCGCCGGCATC
>CAZRTY010000097.1:0-7166 GCA_964603055.1 uncultured Rhodothermales bacterium
GGTCGCGGTAAGGCCGCGATGGGAAACAGCGCTGCCCACACCGATTACTTTTACCAGCGACGCTCCACCCGCGCTCCAGACGCCCGACGTCGACTCACCATGAACATTAGTTACGGCCCGGAATCGCTAACCCGCACGGGACTTCTGCCCGTTCTATCCGCATCCGACATGCGGGCGGCCGACGAAGCGACGATTGCTGCGGGGACGTCGTCCGACGTACTGATGGAAGTCGCGGGTCGTGCCGTGGCTGATGTCGCTTCCCGGATACTTGCAGAAATCGGTGGTAAACGTGTGCTCGTTGCCTGCGGAAAGGGAAATAACGGTGGCGACGGCTACGTAGTCGCGCGCGTGCTGGCTGCGAGAGGATTCGATGTGATGGTTATATCAACGCACGAGCGGAGCGAACTCAGTGCCGACGCCTCTACTCAGTTCGATCGGTTGGCCGCCCATCTAAACGCAGATATTCAGGGGCAGCTCACACTGGTTCCGTTCAGCAGTGCCGGCTCGATCGACACGTATCGCCCCGATCTCGTTGTCGACGCTCTCCTCGGCATCGGCATCACGTCGGATGTCCGCGCACCGATCTCCCACCTCATCGAGGCGATCAATAAACTCGACGTGCCGGTCGTCTCGGTCGACGTCCCGTCCGGACTCGATGCTGATACAGGCGTGATCCTCGGGGATTGCGTCACGTCGTCAGTCACCGTGACGTTAGGCGCCGTCAAGAAAGGCTTACTCATGAACGACGGACCGACGGTTCGTGGACGCCTGGACGTTGCGGAGATCGGGATCATCCCGGATGAGACCCGGGAGCGTGCGCAATCTAGAGGAGCTTTTCTCACGACAGACGCTTGGGTTCGCAAACAACTCCCGAAGCGCTCGCCCGATGCGCATAAATATTCCGCGGGGATGGCCCTCGTTGTCGGTGGTTCTCGCGGAATGACCGGCGCGCCAGTGATGACCGCCCTCGCCGCGGCGCGTGGCGGCGCGGGATATGTGTGCGCTGCCGTTCCAAGCGATGTCCTGGATGTCGTCGCCGGAAAACTGACCACGCCGACGATGGTGGGGCTTCCGCAGGTGGATTCCGGCGGGATCGACGCGCCCGCTGCGATGAATGCGCTTGAGCCTTGGATCGAGCGTGCGCGTGCCCTGGCGATTGGGCCCGGCCTCGGGCGGGATGGCTCGACGCTTGCGTTCGTGCGCCAACTTCTGGATTCCTGCGCCATGCCGGCCGTCATTGATGCCGACGCGCTCTTCGCATTGTCGGACGATCCCTCGTTCCTGGAACGCTCCGGCAGACCCGACTGGCTGCTGACCCCGCATCGCGGCGAGTTCATGCGGCTGGCGCCGGATGCCTCACCAAGTGAAGACCCGTTCAACCTCGTGCGCACCTATGCTCGACGGTGGAACGTGACGCTGTTATTGAAGGGCTCGCCGTCGGTTGTTGGCTCTCCAGCCGGCCACGTTATCGCTTCTTCGATCACCTCGTCGGCCATGGCAACTGCGGGAACGGG
The DNA here is from genome assembly GCA_964603055.1 of uncultured Rhodothermales bacterium. Taxonomy (GTDB): domain Bacteria; phylum Bacteroidota; class Rhodothermia; order Rhodothermales; family CAZKDQ01; genus CAZRTY01. The sequence continues at coordinate 1,515 of CAZRTY010000097.1, forward strand.
CGACGTGCTGAGTGGTCTGTGTGCATCGCTGATTGCGCAGGGCCTCGCGCCGTTCGAGGCTGCTGCCGCAGCGATGCATATCGGAGGAAAGGCATCGCACCAATTCTCGACGCGGCATCATCCGTCATCGATGATCGCCACGGATATAATCGACATGATTCCTGCGACGCTACATGAGATTACTGTTTGATGAAGCGATTTTTTAAGTCCGTATTACGCCTGACGCTCGCTGCAATCTGGACCGTCGTCGTCCTCATCTTGTTGATCGTACCGGCGACGATGATTTCATCATCCGGTATCCCTCATGCCGATAAGGTGGCCCACTTCGGCGTATTCGCCGTTCTCGGCTTGCTATGGATGGCGGCTTTGCGGAGACCCATTCCGCAGCGGTCTCTCTTTGTATTTATCGGTGGCGTTGCCTTCGGGATCTTGACGGAGTACCTACAGGCATCTCATACGGCCGGACGGCAGGGCGAACTCGGGGACGTACTGGCTGATACACTCGGCCTGGTCGCCGGAATATTTGCGTATCGGCTATTGCATCGTCTTCGGCATGCCCGCGAACCGGTGGAGGCGGGATGACGTCTCGGCGATATTTCCGCGTGGTCGAGGCAGCAACTTTCGCGACGCCGGTGTGTCTTTTTTCTGAACCGGAGGCCGAGCCGGGGATTCCCCTACAGCTAAGTGCTTGTTATCCTGTCACATGGAACAACCACAGTCAGAATCCGGTTTACAAATCTTCATAATGACGGCACCGAAGCTTCTTTTTGATGATACCAAGCGTATCTTTTGGGCTTCGACAGCTGCAACCGTTCGTTACGGCGAACTGCGTACTTAACCGCGGACCGAAAAATGGCTATACGGAAAACAGATAGCGCCGATCTGAGGAGTCGATATCCCCTGTACATCCAGGTTGGGATGATCGCCGCCTTGCTTGTGCTTATCACGGCGTTCCGCCTGGATTTGCGGACTCAATCCAGCTTCGAGATCGTCGAGCAGGAGCAGGAAATCGTTCAGATCGAAGAGATCCAGCAGACACAGCAGATTGAACAGCCCCCACCACCACCTCGTCCGCCGGTACCGATTGAAGTGCCGAACGATGAGATCCTCGAGGATGACTTCCTCGATCTTGACGCTACGCTCGACCTCGAGGCGCCGATAGCCGCTGCGCCGCCTCCACCGCCGCCGAGTGCTGAGGAAGAGGCTGAGGAAGAAGAGCCGGAGATCTTCGTGATCGTTGAAGACATGCCGGAGTTGATCGGTGGTCTCGCTGCCATCCAGGGCAACATCCGCTACCCGGAGATTGCTCGTAAGGCAGGCGTTGAAGGCCGCGTCTTCGTCCAGTTTGTTGTGGATGAGCAGGGCAACGTGGTCGACCCGGTCGTCACGCGCGGCCTCGGTGCCGGTCTTGATGAAGAGGCCATCCGCGCCGTATCCCAGGCCAAGTTCACGCCTGGTAAGCAGCGTGGGCAGCCCGTGCCGGTCCGCATGTCGCTCCCGATTACGTTCCGGCTGCGTTAAGCCATCCGGACACCAGAGTATAAGCGAAAGCCTCGCTGGGACATCCCCGGCGAGGCTTTCGTCGTTTTAGCGCTCCTGCCCGACTTTATCGCTGTCGGTGCTCGACGCTGCCGTCCGCTTTCCCAATGAACACATCGGTGGCGAGGCCAAGAAACAGCCCGTGGTCGAGCACGCCCGGCGTAGCGAGAAGTAGCCGATCGAGCTCTTCGGGGTGTTGGATGTAGGGCTTGAACCCCGCATCGAGGATCCACAATCCCTGATCCGTCACAACAGGGCCGTCCTTTCGCTGACCCATCCGCAGGCTGACCTCCGCCCCGAGTTCTTCGAGCTTTCGCTTCACCGGGAATGCCGCCATCGGGACGACTTCGACCGGCAGTGGCATCTGAGCGCCGAGACGATCGACGAGTTTCGATTCATCCACAAGAATGATGAAGCGGCGGGCCAGCGATGCCACAACTTTCTCGCGCGTCTGCGCGGCGCCGCGTCCCTTGATCACATCGATGTTTGGATCGACTTCATCAGCGCCGTCGAACGCGATATCGATGGCGTCGATCTCCGACAGGTCGCAAAGGGGGATGCCGACCTCGCGCGCGAGGATTTCTGACGCGAAGGACGTAGGCGTGCCTGTGATCTGCAGCCCCTCCTCCCTCACCCGGCGCCCGAGTTCACGAATAGCAGGCGCTGCGGTCGACCCCGTTCCAAGCCCGACGATCGTCCCGTCTTCTACGAGACGAGCAACCTCGACGCCTGCGGCACGCTTGGCGTCATCAATAGTGGTCATCTGAATCCGTTACTGAGTGAAAATCAACGGGGCGCAAGATACACAGCGCGCGGATCACTCGTACCGCAGGGACTCGATCGGGTCGAGGCGGGCGGCGCGGGCAGCGGGGTAGCCGCCAAAAAGCAGCGCGATGAAGGTGACCATGATGATCGAAGCGATGGCCCATCCCCATGGGATCGCGGCCGCAATGCCGAATTGCAATGCTGTGAGGTTGCCCATGGCGATCCCCATCATGATGCCGAGGATGCCGCCGATCTGGCACAGCACGAACGCTTCCAGGAGAAACTGGCGCATGATATCGCGGCGCCGAGCGCCCAGCGATTTGCGGATGCCGATCTCGCGCGTGCGCTCCGTGACGGACACAAGCATGATGTTCATGATGCCGATGCCTGCGGCGAGCAGTGCGATGAGCCCAATGCCGGCGCCGCCCACGGTCAGCGCGCCCGTGAAGGCGTCGAAGATCGCACGCATGGAGTCGTTCGTTTCGACCTCGAAGTCGTTGACCTGGCCGGGTTCGACCTTTCGGATGGTTCGCATACGGCCGATCACTTCCTCCATCGCCGGGCCCATCCGGTCGATGCTGGCACTCCGCACGCTGACGGTAGAGAGATTCCGGTCCTTCCGCCCATACGAAGAGAAGAGCGTTGTAATCGGCACGAACAGCAAGTCGTCCATATTCGAGCCGAGGAAGTTGCCCTTCGCCTCGAGCACGCCGATGACCTGGTAGCGTCGGCCTTGCATCATGACGGACTTCCCGAGGGGCGACTCATTGGGAAACAACTCTTCGGCAACGGTTGCCCCGAGTAATGTAACCGGGCGGCCATAGTGCACATCCTGATCGGTGAACGGCCGGCCAAGTGCGACTTCGTACGAAAAGTTCTCGAGCACGTTGGCATCGGTACCGATCAGCGCCACACTCGGATCAGTTTCAAGCGATTCATAGCGAACGATCCCGCTTCCGAAATACGTCTGGACCGAGATAAACACCGGCTCCTGCATCGTCGCTTCGAGCCGTTGTACCTGCTCATAGGTCAGATTCCTGCGACTCCGGTTAGAGCGACCGCTGACGTTAATAGCGGGGTCGCGCGAAATCGTGAACGTGTTCGATCCCAGCATCGACATCCGGTCCTGGAAGTACACGTCGATCACCTTGACAGCGGTTACCGACGTTACGATCGCGAACACGCCGATGATCATGCCCAGAAGCGTCAGGGCCGTGCGCATCTTGTTGGCGTGTAGGGACGAAAGCGCAACGCGCACTGCTTCCAAGAAATGCATACTACTCGTACCGGAGCGATTCAATGGGCTCGGATCGGGCGGCTGACCACGCGGGCGCAAGTCCGAACAAAACGCCGATGCCCACGCAGATCATAAAGGCAAGGACGATGGTCGACAACGGTAAGACCGTTGGCATAAACGTGCTGATGAGTAGCGCCAGCAGCGCCGACAGAGCGATGCCAATGACGCCCCCGATGAGACACACGACTACGGCCTCAACCAGGAACTGCTGCAAGATGGCGCGTCGCGGCGCGCCGATAGCTTTTCGAATACCGATCTCGCGTGTGCGCTCTTTCACCGACACATACATGATGTTCATCACGCCGATGCCACCCACGAGCAGCGAGAGCGCGGTCAGAAAAATGCCGATGCCGTAAATCGCCGTTTTGATGGGGGCGAGCTGGCGACGAAACGAATCCTGCTGATTGATCTCGAAGTCGTTCGAAGCCATGGCGTCGATGCCGCGAGCCGCACGCATGAGCCCGGTGAGTTCGTCTTCCGCCAGGTCGATGTGGTCCTGAGAAATGGCTTTCACATGAACCGACACACTTCGGCGCTGCATACCGAAGAGATTCGAGAATGTGTTGATGGGAATCTTGACCTGGTTGTCCTCAGACGAATCTCCGCCGGCAGATGTCCCTTTTCGCTCCAGGACACCGATGACTTCAAAGCGATGCCCCCCAACTCGGATATGTTTACCGAGCGGGGTCTCCTGTGGGAAGAGCTCTTCGGCGATGCGGCTACCGAGCACGATGACACGGCGAGCCGATCTATCGTCGAGCGCGCTGTAAAAGCGCCCCTCCTCGATGTTGACCTCGTGCACGCGCTCGTAATCTGCGGTCGACGCTTCAATCCCGACGCTCGTCACCGTGTTCGGGCCGTAGCTGATCGTCCGCTGTGTGTGTATGACGGGCGCGGCGGCGGATGCGTAGCGTGCGCGCTGGTTGACGTAGTCGGCGAGTTCGGGCCGGACGTCCGGGCGGTTGATGTACGTCCACCAGTCTGATCCGGTCACGATCCACGGCCATTTCTCGACGTATAGGACGTCCGTGCCGAGCGACGAAAGCTGCGAGTCAAACTCACGCTCGATGCCGTTGATGACCGTCACCATCGCCGTGACCGACGCAATGCCGATGATGATGCCCAGCGACGTAAGGACCGTCCGCATTTTGTTGACCCGGATCGCGCTTAAGGCAATCCGGACCGACTCCCAAAAGTCGACGAAGTATCTGAACACAGTGGCCGGTGCGGATAAGGAATGAGGCTGGCGTTACGGACGGCAGCGCGTGATAGTTGCGCCGCTCAAGTCATTCTCCCGTTGCCCGAACGAAAAGGGGTTCGTAATCGCGAAGGTCGTACTCGAAACGCAGCCGGTGATCCTTGTAGGTCGGATTGTAGTCGGCGAGCGTCAGGCGGAAACCTTCGATCATCGCAAGGATGGACATCCCGGGATGCTTGTTGGGGAAGGTATCGAAGGTAAAGTATTCATATCCGCGGTTGTGCGCCCGGTCCATCATCTCGAAAAGAAGTCGCCGCGCGATCCCCTGCCGACGATACGCCGGCATGACACCGCCCTTGGCGCTATAGAACGTCCGCTTGTTCTCGCGATAGCCAATCTTGAATCCGGCGGGCGTGCCGGACACGGTGGCGAGCAGGATCATCAGATCCTCGCGTGCGAATGAATTGATGATGCGGTCCTCCTCGAAGATGCGCACGTTCATGCGCGCAATGACGGAGAGCTGCCGCCGTGAGAGCTCTTCGACGGCGATGTCGACGGGCTCGAAGCTGGAATCTCGTTTGTGGAGGGACATACTGGACGTAGCATGCATACGGGGCATGCATAATGCACAACGATGCACCGCAATATCCGCGCTACGACGGAGAAACGCAGCACGAGCTCAAGCAGCGGCGTCCGCCGTTGGATGGAATGAGGCCGCAGCCGCCAACATCCCACAAAACAAAACATCCCTCAAAACAATCTGCCGCGCGGTTCAGCCGGGATCGTGCGGCCCAAGCTCGGGCGGTGATGGTGACTCGCGGAGAAGCTGCAGTGGCTCGAGGATCGTTTCGGG
>CAZRTY010000098.1:0-3146 GCA_964603055.1 uncultured Rhodothermales bacterium
ACGAACTTCAAGAAGCGGTTGAACCAACCGGATGACTCCAAATCCGGCCGTTCTGGTTTCGAGGTCATGCGGTTTACTTAGCGGATGAGGAGGAGGGAAAGCCGAATCAAGCGCCCGGCGCGTCGTCGTCCGAGATGTTGAGACCGTCCGGCACGTCGTTGCGCTGCGGCTCCGGGTTGAGCAGCGGCCCCGTCAACGGAAGTTCGAGCGCCGTCACAAACGGGGCGATCGTCGAGAAAAAGAACTCCTGCTGGAGCTCAACAAAGTCTTCCTCAAACCGCCCGTCCGGATTGACATGGCCAACGATGTCGACATAATACGCCCGCGGCCAATCCGGAAAGCGCGTCTGCGCGTCGATCAGCAGGTCGAACAGATCCAGCGCGGCACGCTCAAAACTATCGTCCGGGCTAACCACGTGATACAGCGATACCGTGTTATCAAAATTGATCGCGATGCCCGGAGCCTCAGGTTTCTGATACTCGATCGGGGCGGGGCGCTGCTCCATTTGACAAAGCACTAAGTTGTTTCAAAGATGCAACGTACGCCCCACACAGTCGACGGGGTTCCGCAAGATCCGCCACCGTTCCCGATTTACCTGGCCGCGCGGTTATGCTGATAAATATCTTTGGCCGTTAAGCCGCCGTCTAGATCGTGCAGCTTTGAGTGGCCTGCTTGTTTGCGGGTTTGGGGGATGAACCGGGTCAGGCCCGGGCTTTGTTCACTGCGGTGCGCCGGGACGCCGATGGCTTCTTCTCCGATACCACGGCTCTTGCGCCCTTACTTCGGACGCATAATCCGGCCGTCTCAATTTTCCGATCAGCATCAAAGCTTGGCGACGACATTAGAGAGAGAACGGCAGCCATTAACCGCATCAGACTTTCCTATTCAGACGAATCGGCCGCTCCGAACGTTTATCCCACCGATAGCACTTCTGTTATTTACGCTGGCAATCAGTTTGTAACCAACCGGGAACGTCGATTCCCGGCTCGAATTGATTCAGCGTTCGGAGAGGTGCGTAACAATCACAATGTTGCCACGTCTAGTCCCTCCGAAGCGATCCCTCACGATGTCAGTATCTCGCCGACAGGTTATGCCTCTATCCCAACCCTTCCTCCGCGCAGTCATAGCGTTCTGCTTCTTCGTGCTCCTCGTCGCACCCGAGGTGCGTGCGCAGGAAACCACGACGATCACTTTCAACGACGCCGTTCGGATCGCGCTCGAACAGAACATCGCCCTGCGGCAGGCCGAAAACGTTGTCGCCTCACGCGAGATCAGTGTCTCGCGCCAGCGGATGAATTTCTATCCCACACTCTCGCTGTCCACCAGCGGTGCTCAGCGCTACGGCCGAACGTTCAGCCAGGTTGAAGGCCAGATCGTCGACCAGACATCGCGAGACATGTCGGCCAACGTCAACGCCAATATGAACGTCTTCAATGGCTTCGGCGACGTTGCGGCCTACGATCAGGCGCGCCAGTTGGAGCAGGCGGGGCAGTTCGACCTCCAGTGGCAACGGCAAACCACGGTGTTCGACGTCATGTCGGCGTATCTCGCCCTGGTCGAACGGCAGGAACAGATTTACATCCTCGAAGAGAATCTCGAATCGCAGCAGCAGCAGCTCGGGCAGATTCGCGAGTTCACGAACGTTGGCACGCGGCCCATCTCTGATCTTTACCAGCAGGAAGCGAACGTTGCCGCTGCCGAGCTCGACCTCCTGAATATTCAGAGTCTGTACCAGCTTGCTGAAGCGAACCTCATCCAGATCCTGCAGCTCGACCCGTTCCGCAATTATGAGTTCGTCGCGCCGTCCGTCGACGATCTCCCGCTCGAGCCTGAGCAGTACCAGCCGGGTGAGCTTCTGCGCAGCGCATTCGACCTCCGAAGCGACCTCGCCGCACGCGCATTCACCATTGGCGCCGCCGAAGAGGGGATCCGTTTGGCCCGCTCCTCGCGGTGGCCATCGGTCAACCTGTCGGCCGGCTTCGGGTCTTCGTACTCCACGATTCGGCCGATGGCGTTTCAAGATCAGTTCTTCGACACCAACCGCTCGGGGTCGATCGGCCTCTCACTGAGCTTCCCCATCTTCGACCGGCTGGTTACACGCAATAATGTGCAGCAAGCCCGTGTCGATCTCGCCAACGCCGAGCTGGCTTTCGAGAACGCCCGCCAGGGTACCGCCGTGCAGGTGCGCCAGGCCTATCTGGACTATCTCACTGCCGAGAAACGCGTCGATGTAGCCAACACGCAACTGCGCGCGGCCGATCAAGCGCTCGAGGCCGAGCAAGAACGCTATAACCTTGGGGCGGCAACCCTCGTAGAACTTTCGCAGGCTCGCGCCGCTCAGGTGCGCGCCGCCGGAGACCTCGTCCAGGCGCGGTACGACTTCGTGTTCCAGCAGCGCCTCATCGATTACTACACCGGCAGGCTCGATCCGTCGCAGTCGCTCTTCGAATAACCGATCTGCGGGACTCCGTTAAATTTCATCCACACCCGATCACTCACTGGTCCATGGCGAAGAAATCATCAGCCACGCGGCGCATACTGTTCATCATCGGCGGCCTGATCGTCCTGCTTGTTATCCTCGGCGTCGTCGGGAGTGCAGCAGGCTGGTTCGGCGGTGAACGCGCCTACGCCGTCGAAACGGCAACGGCGGTCGTGCGGCCGGTCACTCAGACGGTGACGGCTTCGGGCCGCGTACAGCCTGAGACCGAAGTCAAGATCAGCCCGGACGTCTCGGGTGAGATCATCGAATTGCCGGTCCGCGAGGGCGATCGTGTCTCGCAGGGTCAGCTTCTCGCACGGATCCAGCCCGACTTCTACGCGGCTCAGGTCGAGCAGGCACAGGCCAACGTCTCGCAGTCGCGTGCCAACATGGCGCAGCGCCGGGCAGATTTGATCAGCGCCGAGCTCGAGTTCAACCGCCAGCGCGAGCTGTTCGAGCGCAACGTAATCTCGCAGAGTGATCTTGAGCGCGCAGAGTCGCAGTACGAGGTGGCGAAGGCAGGCCTGGAAGCCGCTGAGTATGCTGTAGAAAGCGCTGAAGCACGCCTCCGTGAAGGGCGAGAGCAACTCGGCAAGACCGCCATCTACGCGCCGATGAACGGCACCGTGAGCCAGCTTAATGTGGAGATGGGCGAGCGTGTGGTCGG
>CAZRTY010000098.1:3246-7060 GCA_964603055.1 uncultured Rhodothermales bacterium
GATGTAGAGCGGATCTACCGCATGGGTACGGAAGAAGTCAGGGCGCTCGATGGTGTCTCGCTGACAGTGCGGCCCAATGAGTACGTCGCCATCATGGGACCGTCGGGATCGGGTAAATCCACCATGATGAACATCATCGGCTGCCTCGACTCTCCGACGCGCGGTCATTACGTGCTCAACAGCCAGGACGTGAGCGATATGAGCGACGACGAGCTCGCGCGAGTACGCAACAAAGAGATCGGCTTCGTCTTTCAGACGTTCAACCTGCTCCCGCGCGTCAACTGCCTGCAGAACGTTGAGCTTCCGCTCGTATACGCAGGCATCCGAAAGTCGGTGCGCCGAGAGATGGCCGCCGACGCGCTCATGAAGGTGGGCCTTGGCGACCGCATGAATCACAAGCCCAACGAGCTGTCTGGCGGGCAGCGCCAGCGTGTAGCCGTGGCGCGGGCGCTCGTCAACAATCCCTCCATCATCCTGGCCGACGAGCCGACGGGTAACCTCGACTCACGGACGGGCGAGGAGATCATGCACCTCTTCGAATTACTCTATCGCCGCGGCAATACGCTTCTCGTGGTCACGCACGAGGAGGACATCGCGAACCATGCCCGGCGGACGGTTCGCCTGCGCGATGGCTTGGTCGAGAGCGACGTCCAGGTCGACAACCCCACACTCGCCGACGTAGACGTCGAAGACGCCGTGCTCGCCTGAGCACGACTTCGCCGCTTCGCGGTTACTGGCGTACGCCGCACGAGTATTGCGCCGTGCGTTGCTCGAAGCGCACCGGGAGGTCGCTCGCCGGTACGGCCACGGCCACGAACGGCGTCAACATCACCTGCGCCACTAAGCAGTCGTCTCCCGGCGCCTCGACGAGGTACCGGGCGACAATCTCATCGTCCGAGCGAACGACGTCTACGATAGATAAATCGTAGCCGCCCGACGAAACGGGGACCGCGATCAGCAGCACATCGCGCGCTCCCAAATCGACTTCCTGCAAGTCACCGAGTGGCATGAGCCGGCCGGCGTAATGTTGCCAGTCGTCCTCGGTTTGAAGGCGAATTTCAGTCTGCGCCTCCACGTGAGCGTCGCGCCCGAATCCAACAAGCTCGAATTCAACCGACTCATAGGTCGGACCTTCGGCGTCGGGCGCTCGTCCGCAGCCGGCGACAACGGCACACGAGAAGATGATGAGCAGGACGAATCTATTCATGGTGATGTCAGGGTCTGGAGGAGCTCACGGGTATGCGGAAGGTACGCCGCACGCTCTAACGCAGCAGTAGACCGTGAGCCCGTCATTCGCGAAGCGCGATGTCGATGGCAGGAGCTTCCAATTGTAAAATCAAAGCGGACGTCCGTTTAGGTGACTACGTACGCGCTGAAGATGCGTTTTATTGGATCGAGTAATTAGCTCTCGGCCCGCGCAACGCCCGCCCGGACGTCCTCCCGCCACCAAACGACGTCATCGCCATGAAACGCCTGATCATCTGCTGCGACGGCACGTGGAACACCCCTGATCAAAAAGACGGAGACGCTGCGGCTCCGAGTAACGTGGCCAAGTTCGTCAGGGCTTTGAGAAGCCGTGATCACGACGGTGGTCCGCAGATCGTCTTTTACAGCCGAGGTGTTGGCACCAGGCCGGGCATCGACAAATGGACGGGCGGCGCATTCGGTCATGGTCTGGCAGCCAACGTTCAAGATGCTTACCGATTCATCGTCAACAACTACGAAGAGGGCGATGAACTCTCGCTGTTTGGGTTCAGCCGTGGCGCCTATACCGCGCGGAGCGTCGTAGGCTATATCCGCAATAGCGGATTGCTACGCCGACAATATCGCCACATGCACGGCCATGCCTACGAGCTTTATCGCTCGCGGAAGGTGCATCCTGATGATGATGAGGCCCGGGCATTCAGGTCCAAGTACGCTATTGAGCCCCGCATACGGCTGCTTGGTGTATGGGATACGGTCGGCGCGCTCGGCATCCCGATTCGCAGCCTCAACTGGATAACGCGGCACCGGTACCAGTTTCATGACGTTCGGCTGAGCCGCATCGTGGATAACGCTTGTCACGCCGTGGCAATCGACGAACAACGACGTCAGTTTAAGCCCGCTTTATGGGAGATAGCGGACGCGGCCGACGCCGAGCGCGTGCAGCAGGTCTGGTTCGCCGGCGTGCACTGCAATGTGGGCGGGGGATATGCGGATGCGGGGCTCTCTGATTTGGCGCTCCAGTGGATGATCGAGTGCGCTGAAAAATGCGGTCTCATGTTCGATGACACGTATGTCCGGGAGAACATCACGCCAAGCGCCCTTGCTGAACTTCGAGACTCTCGTAAAGGGATGTACAAGCTCTCGCGCCGTCACGTAAGGCCGATCGAGTCCGGGACCGTCCACCCATCCGTCATCGAGCGGCACACCGCCGAACTCAGTCCGCGGTACGCCTCAGATAACTTCGTGTCATGGTTACGGACGCAAGAGGGCGTCGCAGGCTGACGCTATTTTCCGCCGGCGCGAGCAAGACTCCACACCTGAATCCTACATCGACATGCTGAAACGAGGCTCGACAGGCTCCGAGGTTGAATCGCTGCAGAAGCGACTTCGTGAACTCGGCTTCGATGCCGACGGTGTCTTCGGTCCGGCGACGCACGCCGCCGTCGTCGCTTATCAGACGAGCCGCGGCCTCCTCCCGGACGGACTCGTGGGTCCGCAGACGCAGGCGGCGCTCGATGACGATGCGACTGCGGTGGACACGCCTCCTGACGCCGCGCCACCCATCGATCGTAATCTCCGTCTGTCGCGCGGTAATTATGTGGAAGAGGCCACGAGCAAAGATCTCATCGTCATGCATCATACGGTCGGCGGCAGCGCAAGAAGTACGATCGGATGGTGGGAAAGCCAGGCAAATCGCGTAGCCACCGCGTACGTGATCGAGCGAGACGGACATATCCATGAGGTGTTCGATCCCCGGTTCTGGGCGTACCACCTTGGCGTGCGAGGTATGCCGTCGATGGATCGCCGCAGCATCGGCATTGAACTGGCGTCAGAGGGCCCGCTCGAGAAAACGGCGACAGGGTATCGCGCTTTCGGCCGCGCATTCACGGGGGCCGTCTACGATCACGGATCGACGTGGCGGCGGACGGCCCGGTATTTTGCTGCATACACGCCTGAGCAACTTGAAGCCGCGTCCAAAGTGGTGGATCACCTGAGCGCGCTTTTCGGCATTCCGCGCAAGATGCCGGCGAACACCACCGACTTCGACGCCGCGTTATATCATTTCAAGGGCGTGATCGGGCACCACCACGTACGTGCCGACAAAACGGATGTACACCCCGGGTTCGATTGGGACGGCCTATCCGAGGCAGCGAATCTCAACGTCGCTTGAAATCACGCGATATCAAGCTCAATCGTAGCTTCGGACGTCGCCGTCTCCCGAACAGACACGCGCACGCGTGAGATACGGCGATCGGAAAGGAAGCTGCGATGTTCTCGGACGATTGTCTTCGCGATATAATCGGCCATGTTCTCGGCCGTAGTATCGTACGGCAAAATCTCGAGCCTCGACCCCAGCGCTCGAACCGAATCGATTAGCTCCTTATCGCTCTCAGCCGCAAGCACCGCATGATCCCACCGATCGATTAGCGGCGCGACCATCTGCTTGAGGTGCTTGAAATCGACCACCATGCCGCGTTCATCCCGCTCGCCCGTCAGTTCCACAACGACGTGATACGAATGTCCATGCACGTTCGAGCAGAGACCCTCGTGCCAGGGTAAACGGTGAGCTGCCTCGAAGCGAAATTCTTTTGCGACGCGGATAGACATG
>CAZRTY010000099.1:0-6903 GCA_964603055.1 uncultured Rhodothermales bacterium
AAAACCGATCGAGTGGAGATCAGCGAGATCATCGACGGCGAAGACATCGACCCGATCTACTACAACAAGCCGTATTTCTGCGCGCCATCCAAGGCAGGAGACCGGTCGTACTTCCTCTTCCGGAAAGTGCTCGAGGACAGCGGCAAAGTCGCGATCGGTCGATTCGTGATGCGGGAAAAGGAGTATGTCTGCGCGATCCGTCCGTACGGATCCGGATTGCTGGTGTCGACGCTGCACTACGAGTACGAAGTGCGGAATATCGATGATCTCCAGACGCTGGAGTCAGAGCCGAAGCTGAAGAAGGAAGAAGTGGAGCTTGCGGCACGCCTTGTCGATCAGCTTTACTCTGATTCATTCGACATGGGTGTCTTTAAGGATACCTTTGCCGAACAGGTGAAGAAGATGATCGACCAGAAGGACAAGATTACGGTTGATGACAAGGGCGAGGAAGTGCCTGTCTTCGATGAGGAGACGCTGATGGATGCGCTGAAAGCCAGTCTCAACTAAGAGATATGAGCCGCATGAAGCCCATGCTGGCATCGGTCGGAAGCGAGTCGCTGCTTACATCTGACGACTACTGGTTCGAGCCGAAGCTCGACGGCATACGTGCGCTATGTTATATCGACGGCACCGGTGCGCGGCTCTACTCGCGGAACGACAATGACATTACCAGCGCATATCCGGAGATCCAGCCCGACGATGCGTTCTCGTTCGATGACGCAGTGGTCGACGGAGAGATCGTCTTGTATGATGGGGATGGAAATCCAGACTTCCACTCGTTGATCGAGCGGCACCACCGGCGCATCGCACCGAGAGGGGGGCGGCCCGTCACCTTCGTCGCCTTCGACTTGCTCCGGCATGAGGGCCAGATGTTGGTGGATGCACCGCTCGAGGAGCGTCGTTCGATGCTCAATGACGGGTTTCTCGCTGCAGACACGGCCGGCGAACATCATCGAACCGAGACCACCGTCTTCACGCGTGAGGGTGAGAAGCTCTGGCGGATCATGACAGGCCGCGGGCAAGAAGGGGTGATCGCGAAGCGCAGCGGCAGCCGATATCACCCGGGCAGGCGCAGCGACGCATGGCTCAAGATCAAGGCCTATCGAACGGCTGAAGCGGTGATCGTCGGCTTTCGGTCCGACCGCCGGCCGATCTCATCGCTCGCACTTGGCCTGTACGACGGCGATGGAGGTGGCGATAACCTGATCGTAGCCGGCCGTGTAGGTACGGGGTTCAGCGACGCGGAGACACGTAGACTCCGCGCGATGCTCGATCCCATCTCGCGTACTTCGCCCCCAGTCTCCGACGCGCCGAGAGACTACCACGACGTCATCTGGACTGAACCACGGTACGTTTGCGAGATCCGCTATCTCAGCATCGGATCCGGAGGAGCGTATCGTCATCCGTCATTTCTCCGGTTGCGGCCGGATAAAGACCCCAAAGAATGTCGCGTCGAGAGACCATAACCATTAAGGCGGGCACCGAGGAAGTCAGCGTCAGCAATCCACAGAAGGTGCTGTTCCCCGAGACGGGTTCAACGAAAGAGGAGCTGGTGCGATACTACCTCGCTGTGGCCGATCTGATGTTGCCTCATGTGTCGGCGAGGCCGTTGACTCTCGTACGATTTCCGGAAGGGGCTGGCGGGGACGAGTTCTACCAGAAAGAGGCTCAGGATTACTTCCCTGATTTCATCCAGAGGGTTCAGGTTGAGATCAGTGACGAGATGCGGACGTACATCACGGCCGAGAATCCGGCGACGCTGGCGTACCTGGCCAACCTTGTCAGCATCCCCCACATATGGATATCCCTCATGCCGGACGTCCACGTTGCCGATATCGTCGTGTGGGATCTCGATCCTGGCGGTAGCGTCGGCTTCGATGAGATTAAGACGGGCGCCCGGCTCCTACGGCACTTGTTGTCCGAGCTCGGCATCCCATCCCACATTAAACTCACCGGATCGCGGGGCATCCACCTGTCGGCGGCACTGAAGCGGCCAGTGCCGCAGCCAGACGTCTTTGACTTCTCAAAGAACGTAGCCGAATTGCTCGCAAAGAAGCTTCCCGAGGCGTTTACGACCGAGTTTAGCCGTGACAAACGTGGTAACCGCATTTATATTGATTACCTGCGTAATCGCTACGCGCAGTCGTTCGTTGCGCCGTACGCCGTACGATCGACACCACAAGCGTCCATCGCCATGCCGATTGAATGGTCGGACCTCGACTCCGACATTGGCCCGCAGGACATCCGGCTCGACAACGTCTATGCATTCTTAAAGGAGCGCACTGAACGGTTGGCGTCCTGGCACGTCGAATCGTTCGACTTCCCCTCATCGGTTGAGCGCCTGGCCGCATTGAGCTGACAGCTCGCAATGTGATCGTCGCCCATTAGGGCGCCAACCATCCTTCATCCTTTAGTCTCACGCCCGGCGGTCGATAGTACGCCCTGACGCCTGGCTTGAGCTTGCACATGACTGAAGTTGCTAAAGACGACGCGATCACTGCGTCGTCGCCTTCCTCGACATTAATCGATTCGGCATCCGAAGAGCATCCGGATGTCGCGCGGCTCGTGCGGCTTGCCGCCGGTGCGGCGGGATGCACGACGTCCGCCGTGTACCGCTTAGTGGGAGAGCGCAATCATCAATTGGTACACGCCCTTGATGGTGCGCCGTTATTCGAGGAAGTTGCGGAAATGGTGGTGGGGGAGGTGGCCGAGTCCGGTCGCCGACGTTTCGTCGTGGATGATAGGGACGACGGCTCGCCAATCTTTGTGGCCGCCGTGCCCGTCTTCGGCCTTCGCGGTGACGTAATCGCCGTGCTAACCGTCGGCGAACGAGCGCGTCGGACCGCAACGCCCGGGCTTTGGTCAGCGCTGGAAGACCTCGCTCAGTTTGCACAGCCGCTGTTCGAGGCAGAGGATGGCACCGCCTACGCTGCCGAACGTGCCGAGCGTTTGATGTCGGGCGTCGTGAGTACCATCCAGCAGATCAACGACGGCACGACGACGGCTCCTGACGTCATTCGGTATGTGATCCGCGAGTCGGTTTCGCTCACGCAGGCGTTTGGTGCGTGTGTGGGGCTCATCGAAGACGGTGCGGTACACGTTGTGGCGGCCAGCGAGGATGTCACGGAAATCAACGACGCCGTACTCTCGCTCGACAACCGCTACATCGGGCAATGCATCGCCGCCGGCCGGGCGGTTCTCTGCCGGGACGTCGATCGGGAGTTACCCGAAGACATGCCGTGGTGCCGACGCCTCGGTGCGCGCTCGCTCGTCAACGTGCCGCTGAATTATCGCGGCAAGACGGTGGGCATGCTGGCCGCATTCGGCCGCCGGCCCAATGCGTTCAGACCGTCCGACGTTCGCGCG
Organism: uncultured Rhodothermales bacterium; assembly: GCA_964603055.1. Classification (GTDB taxonomy): domain Bacteria; phylum Bacteroidota; class Rhodothermia; order Rhodothermales; family CAZKDQ01; genus CAZRTY01. The sequence continues at coordinate 3,367 of CAZRTY010000099.1, forward strand.
CTCGACCAACTTGCGGCACTCATCGCGATGAGCGTGGAGCGGCTTCATGCCCAGGAGGTGCTGCGGGATACGCAGGACCGGTACGCCGCGCTTTTCGAACGAACGGCCGAGGCGATCGCGTTTGTCGATCCCGCGAACCAGCGCGTACTCGACGCCAACCCCGCCTTCCGTGAGCTACTCGGATACGACGCCGACGCAGTGAAGACACTCACGGTGGCTGATTTTGCGCACGACACGGCTGGGGAAATGAGCGCGCTCATCGGCCAGTCGGCCGACGATGACGTGACGACGTCGAACCGTACGTGGCTCGCCAAGGACGGACGGAAGGTACATGTTCAGACCACGGTGAGCGTCATCCGGCAGGATGGGAAAGACGTCATCTTCATCGTAGCTCGGGACGTGACCTCGCAGGTAGAGACCGATCGCGTAAGACGCCGTGCCGAGCGCAAGTACCGCGATCTGTTCGAACGCGCCAACGTACCGATTCTCATCTTCCGTACGGATGACGAAGTCATTCTCGAGGCTAATCGCAGTGCGGTCATCCTGTATGGATTTGAGCGGGATGAACTGATCGGACAGAGCCTGAAGGATCTGACACAGAACCCGGCGCGCGGTGAGGAAGAGATCAGGCAGATACTGTCGCAGGGAGGCGCGCAGAATTTTGAGACGGTTCATCGGCGCAAGGACGGATCCACGGTCTCGATGCTCGTCAGTTGTTCGCTGATCGAGTACGACGGAGCGCCCGCAATTCTGATGTTCGGGCGCGACATCAGCGATCGCTTGCGCGCCGAACGATTGCTGACCGAAAGCGAGGCGCGCTTCCGAGCCGTAGCCGAGCAGGCACTCGACCTCATCGGAATATTCGATCGTCGCGCACGGCTGCGCTACATCGTCGGGCCGATCTTCGAAACGCTCGGTTATGCGCCGTCACAAATTCGCGCGTTCGATGTCTTTGAGCATATCCATGAGGATGATTTGCCGCTCGTCCGCCGGCATTTCCTCTCGCTCTTGCGGATGCCGGAGCATGTGATTACGGCCGACTTCCGTTTTCGCCGAAGCGACGGCGCGTGGGCCCATCTCTCGCTCAAAGCTCGCAATCTGCTTGATCTTCCCGGTGTTAACGGCATCCTCGTCAGCATCCGCGATGTGTCTGAGCGGAAGGCGTTCGAAGTCGAGCTCGTTGAGGCAAAAGAACGGGCCGAGGAGATGGTGAAGCTGAAGAATGCCTTCCTGGCAAACATGAGTCACGAGATTCGCACGCCGCTTACGGGCATCCTCGGCTTTGCGGATGTACTCGCGCGTGAGCTCGAGGGAGAGCACCGCGAGTTCGTGACATTGATCCAGGAAGGAGGGCGGCGTCTCTCCGAAACGCTGAATTCCGTACTGGACCTCGCTCGTCTCGAAGCAGGCGGCTTCAAGCCGGTGCTGGAGAGTGTGGATGCCGTTGAGGTGGTGGGTTCCGGCGTCGGACTCTTCCGTTCGATCGCGGATCGCAAGAACCTGTCCCTGACCTTTGACCGCCCTGACGCACCCATCCAAGTCGTGGCCGACCGTGGTGGCCTGACGCGCGTCATCCAAAACCTTCTGAGCAACGCGCTCAAGTTTACGAGCGAGGGGAGCGTATCGGTTCAACTTACCGCCGAAGATGACCAGGTCGTGATCAGCGTCGCAGATACCGGAGAAGGTATCGACGAGGCATTTATGCCGGATATTTTTGAGGAGTTCAAGCAGGAGTCAACCGGCCTCTCACGCAATCACGAGGGCGCAGGACTTGGCCTCACGATTACGAAGCGGCTGGTCGATCTGATGGACGGCCAGATTTCTGTGGAGAGCACGAAGGGGGAGGGGAGTGTTTTCACGGTGATCCTTCCCATGGGCGTGTCAGCGCAGCCGATACTGAATCCGACTCACGATCCCGACCGCACGCTCGAAGGCCGGCGCGTGCTCGTCGTCGAAGACAACGTATTCACCCGCCTGCTGGTAGAACGACTGCTTCGCGACTCTTACATCGTGACGACCGTAGCCTCGGCCGACGAAGCGTTCGCACTTGCCACCGAAAAGGCGTTTGACGTTGTATTGATGGATATCAATCTCGGTGAGGAAGTGGATGGCGTCGACGTCATGCGCCAGTTCAAGCGCGATCAAACGGCCGGAAATGTGCCGATGGTTGCGCTCACGGCGTACGCCATGCCCGAGGACCGCGATCGATTTCTCGAGGCCGGCTTCGACCATTATCTGTCCAAACCATTCACGAAAGAAGACCTGCGCAGGACCATCGTCGAAGCGATGGGATCGTAATGCGCTTGATTTCTGCTGCGGGCGCGTGCAAATTGGAGCCGGAATCCCTCCACAAAACTGGTAAGGTCCATGAATCGCCGCCGCCGTAAGGAGTTGATCGTCGCGCTAAGTATCCTCGTCGGGTTTTTTGTGGTGATGATGGTGATCAGCCGGCTCACCTGAGTCTGTATGACGACGTCATTTTGAGCGGCAGGCGTTTCATCAGTAGATGATGACGGGCTGCCGCTTCGCCTGTTCGCGTGTGTGTGTGGACAAGGACAGTTCCTACCTATCTATTGTCGGCAAACAGGCACCACCGTCATCTTTTTGATGACACCATCAATTTGTCGTTCGCCGATTAAGGAGGCCGGCGCCTGGCCGATGTACGGGGTACTTCGGGATTCATCTATTCCATCCCGCTCGTCATCCGCACATGCATCTGGCCCCTCCATACGTACGACCGCGACACCCAGGGCCATGGCATATGCTCCTGGTAGCCGGCATGCTACTCGCGCTGCTTCTGGCGGCATGCGGGCAGGATGCCAGGATCAATACCCTTGCTGAGGCGGGCCACGCAAGTAACGACGGAAGGCTTGGGGAAACGGTCGATTTAGAGGCCGTCGTCACGTACCACGACCCCGAGTGGGGAATCCTGATGCTTCAGGATGGTGACGCGACGCTATATATCGACGTCAACGGCCGGGATCTGCGGCTACGTCCGGGCCATCGTGTCCGAGTGCGCGGACTTAGCGCGCCCTCCGATATTGGAGTGGACGATGCCTCCTTCGAGATCCTCAGCTTCGAAGAGCTTCCCGATCCAGCTTATGAGGCGATTAGCGAGCTTCGCAGCGATGACAGGTCGGGCTACTGGATCGAGACGTCGGGCGTTGTTCGCGTGGTGGTGGAGCAGTGGGGGCGTGTTCGGATGGATATTTATGACCATGGCGCGCCGCTGTCAGTTTTTGTCATGGGTGCGAGCCCGCAGATCATGACCTCGTTCGTGGATGCCCACGTGCGGTTGCAGGGCGTTAAGATGTCCCGCTTCGATGATGATGGGCACCCCATTACGCCGGAGTTATTCGTCGAGTCATTCTCCGATATCGTCGTCGACGAAGGTGAACACACCGAGCGCGTGACATCTACGATGTTGATTCAGGATCTGCCGAGCCTCGAAGGGTGCGCCGTTGATCATCGGGTTCGCCTGCGCGGAGACGTGCATCATGACGGCGATGAAACGCTTCTGGATGACGGAACGGGCAC
>CAZRTY010000100.1:0-6757 GCA_964603055.1 uncultured Rhodothermales bacterium
GGAAAATGAACACGGGCCAGACTTTCAGAAAACCGCCCCACAGGGCTCCTCGCCGCGCATCCTGCAACGACTTGGCCGCAAGCGTACGTTGAACGATGTACTGGTCGGTACACCAATACCAGATACCGATGATCGGCGAGGCGATCATCACGCCGAGCCACGGAAAATCAGGGTCCGAGAGGGGGCGCCACAGCGCAAAACGCTCAGCATTCTGTGAGACGATCGACTGCATTTCACCCCAGCCGCCAAGAGCCTTCAATCCGAAGAATGTGATGAACACAGAGCCGAGCAGTAGCAGACCCGTCTGCATAACCTCGGTGTACACAACCGCGCGAAGACCACCGAATACCGTGTAGATACCCGTGAGAATGACTGTCGTAAACGCACCGACCCAAAATGCGTTGGCGGGCGACCCGAATGTTTCGGGCAAGAGTGTCTGGAAAACGAGGGCTCCTGCATACACCGTCACCGACACTTTGGTGAAGACATACGCAACCAGTGATACGATGGAAAGCACCCAGCGAGAGTGAGCGCTAAATCGGCGTTCGAGAAATTCCGGCGTGGTAAAGACTCCGGCCCGATAATAGAACGGCACGAAAACCCAGCCCAGCATGATCATAATCCATGCGTGAAGCTCCCAGTGAGCCTGTGCCATTCCGTTCAGCGCGCCACTACCGGCGAGCCCCACGATGTGCTCCGATCCGATGTTCGATGCAAACAGCGACGCTCCGACTGCGAACCAGCCTACATCACGACCGGCAAGGAAGTAATCCGCTGAAGTCGAGATCTTTTGGGATGACCACCATACGATCCCCACGAGGATCATGAAGTAGCCGGCTATGATTAACCAGTCGATTAGTACCATAATGCGCGGTGACTCAGATGGAGCGGTCAGCGACCGACGTTAGAGGGATACCGGGTTCGTCCTTTCCATCACGACTCTCTCCCTTGCCCGTAGTAGGCGCCCGGTCCGTGTTTGCGGAGGAAATGCTTATCCAGCAACTCCTGGTCGACTGGAGCTGCGGACGGATTGACCTGCAGTGTTTTCAGCGCCATGCGTGACACCGATTCGAGCACGATGGCATTCTCGACGGCGCTCTCGACCGTCGCACCCCAGGCAAACGGGCCGTGACATGCCACCAGCACTCCCGGGATTTCAAGCGGATCGACGCGGCCTTCGCGGAAACGCTCTACGATAACGACTCCCGTGTTGTGTTCATACTCGCTACGGATTTCGTCCGCCGTCATCCGGCGGGTAACGGGTACGGTGCCGTAAAAGTGATCAGCGTGCGTAGTGCCGAAGCATGGCACTTCCCGCTCGGCCTGGGCCCAGCTGACGGCGTGCGTAGAGTGCGTGTGAACGACGCCCCCGATCGACTCGAACTCGCGATACAGATGGAGGTGAGTCGGGGTATCGGATGACGGCCTTAGCCGGCTGTCAATCGTACGCCCGTCTTCCAGCGACAGGATGACGATGTCATCCGGCTGGAGCTCACCGTATGGAACGCCGGAAGGTTTGATCGCCATGACACCGGCCTGTCGATCGACACCGCTGGCATTACCCCAGGTGAGTTCGACCAGTCCAGCTTCGACAACGTCGAGGTTGGCTCGCCAGACACGTTCCTTGAGCTCGCGGTATGCCATCAAGCCGACACCTCGTCGCGGATGTCGAGCAGCGTCTTCATGACGTCATACAGTGAATCCTTATGACCTTCGATGCCGAAGCTGTCGTGCATCCGGCGGTAGAGCTTGAAGAGGCGATCGTACACAGCCTGCCGCTCCGGATTCGGCTCGAAAACTTCGTCCTGCACGCCTGTCATGGCTTTGACTGCGGAGGCAAAGTCTGCATGGCCCCCCGCCATTTCGCCTGCCACCACCGATCCGGCCATGGCAGAACCCAGTGCGCAGGTCTCATCGCTACGCGAGATCATGAGCGGACGGCCCATCACATCGGCATAGATCTGCATGACCATGCGGTTCTTGGCCGAGATACCGCCGCAGTTAACGATTCGCTCGACTGGCACGCCATATTCCTCATAGCGCTCCATGATCACGCGAGCGCCGAAGGCCGTCGACTCAACGATCGCCCGGTAGATTTCGGCCGGCGTTGAATGAAGCGTCAATCCCAAAATCAGACCTGTGAGCCGCTGGTCGACAAGGATCGTGCGGTTGCCGTTCCACCAGTCCAGCGCAAGGAGGCCACTCTCGCCCGGACGAAGTGTCTCCGCCTCCGCCGTCAACTCCTCGTGGCCTTTGCCATCCGGCTTAATCTGATTGACGAACCAGTTGAAGATATCGCCGACCGCCGACTGCCCTGCCTCCAGACCAAATTGCCCGGGAAGCACGGATTCCGGCACGATACCGCAGAGACCAGGCACATCCGCCAGGTCCTGCTCCATCGGCGAGATCATCAAGTCGCACGTGGAGGTGCCGATGATCTTCACCAGGGTGCCGGGCTCGATTCCAGAGCCGATGGCGCCGAGGTGAGCATCGAACGCACCTGCCGCCACAGGAATTCCTTCAGGCAATCCTGTTCTCTCTGCCCATTCTGCCGACAAGTTGCCGACAGATTCCGAGACGTTGCGCGTCTCATCTGGCAGGGATTTACGGATGCGGACCAGCCGTTCGTCGAGCGCGGAGAGGAATTCCTCATCCGGATATCCGCCCCACTCGTCGTTGTACATCGCTTTATGACCGGCCGCGCAGATGCCGCGCACCAGATCGTCCGGATGATCCGTGCCGCTTAGTACGGCAGGAATCCAGTCAGCGATTTCCACCCAGGTATGCGATGCGTCGAACACCTCAGGGACCGTCCGCGCGCAGTGCAAAATCTTCGACCAGAACCACTCTGATGAGTAGATCCCGCCGCACTTCGCCAGATACTCCGGCCGAAGCTCGCCCGCTTTCTCGGTTATCTCAGCCGCTTCGGCGTGGCTCGTGTGATCCTTCCACAACCACACATATGCGGCCAGATTGTCCTTGAAACGATCGTCGAAGGCAAGTGGAACGCCGTCGGCATCCACCGGCAACGGCGTCGAACCGGTAGTGTCGACGCCGATGCCAATGACGTTCTGCGGATCGAATCCTTCGACCGACTTCGCCTGCTCGAGAGCGCCGCGGATGCTGGCTTCGAGTCCGTCGAGATGGTCCTGGGGATTCTGACGAGCGAGCTGCGGATCGCGATCGAGCAAAATTCCATGCTCACCCGATGGGTAGGCAAAAACGCTCGTACCGACTTCTTCGCCAGTCTTTACGTCCACGACGAGCGCACGTACTGAGTTTGTACCGTAGTCGAGACCGACGGCGTACTTCCTACTCATTGTCTATCGCGATGATTGTGGATGGGTCGAACGAACGGCTTACGCGTGCTCGTACACGTCCCAGCCCATGTAATTCGACAGCGCCTCTGTTACTGCACCCGAAACGCGGGCACGGGTGGCGGCAACGTGGTGTTCGAATCCGTTCTCACAGATATAGCGGAGCAGCTTCTGCAAGTTGGGAACGTCGAAGACGCCGTAACCGCCGAAGGTTTTGAGTTCGTGGTCGGTGAACTGCCCTTCTCCAACGTAGACACGAATCTTGCCTTCGAGGTCGTCCGTCGAGACCCGTGCATAGGTGAACGGACCCGGCTTGACGCGCCCCACGATGGTGCCGTAGGTGTTCTCTTTGCCCACCGTACCGGCGATGATCTCCTGATAGTCCATCTTGTGGGCATCTTCGCCGTCGCTATGGAAGAACGCCTTCGGCAGGTTCGAGCAGTGGAAGACCACGCCCATGTTGGGATCCTGACCGTAGTTGTTGTTCCAGTCGAGGAGTGCCGACGGAGCGACCGCTGCCTCCTGCAGGATGTACATGCTGAGCGCACCCACGATATCGGCTTCGCATGCGCTTGCCATCAGGTTGTCGCTCATCATGCTCATCGCTGTACATGGCACAACGCCATAGAACTCCTCAAGCGACGTCCAGCACTGAATCGCCGTGGCTGATAGCCCCTGCGCATCCATAAACTGATCGACTGCAACGCCCAGCTTAGCCATCTTCATCAGGCTCTCCTTTGGGATCCCATCGATGCGCGTGTAGGCGCCCATCTCGTCGATCTTCGACTTCACCTGCTGGTCGTCATCGCCCATCTTGCGGATCCAGCCGAGCAGCTCCGAAAGGTCGAGGACTTCGACGGAAATGCCGTACCGCTCGAGCAGCTTTTCGCTGTAGCGGACCGTGGTGAAGGGAGCCGGACGCGCGCCAATCTGGCCGAGCCGTACGTTCTTGAGGGAGCGAACGACGCGGCAGGTCGAGGCAAACTTGTGGATGTCGGCGAGGAAGTCCTCCGACTCCGGGTTCATCGTGTGGCGGCTCGTGAGGCTGTACTTGATGCCGTACTGACGAAGGTTATTGCATGCCGACATCTTTCCGCAGAAGCTGTCGCGGCGGTTGACGATCGACATCTCGTTGACTTCGTCTTCGAAGGCATGAACGAGTACCGGAACGTCGAGGCCCGACCAGCGAATCGCGTTCGAGATGGCGCGCTCGTCGCCGAAGTTCGGCAGCGTAACGATGATTCCGTCGATTTCGTCGCGGTGCTCGGCAAATAGCTCTGCACACATCTGAGCCTCTTTCAGGCTCTCGATGGCTCCGTTGTTGGTGGCCTCCACGGGCGTCGCGATGACGCGGTACCCCTGGCTCTCGAGTAGGTCGGTGACTTTCTTGCGCCCCACCAGGCAGAGATGCTCGGGGAAAAACCCGCGGTTACCCACGATGAGGCCGAACGTCATCGTATCGCGGCGCCGGCGCATAGCAACCGGTCCGTATCGATTCTCAAAAGGAGTGTTCTCGTGTTCCCGTTCGGCGCTTGGACGTGATCCCATACTGAATATGACTAAATTCGGCAGACGGCGTCCAAACGGATACCGGCCATGATGAAGGAAACCTGACAGGTTACTCGATGACAATCCACCGAGTGCCAGGCACTTTATTGAATCATTTGATACGCTTCAATTGCTTCAAGGCGGCGAAGCGCTTTTTCCCACAACCTTGACACGGCGTTCTCACTCGAGACGCTAAGCCTCTTGACGTACGCGAGTCGTGGATTCCCGCACGACGAGTTTGGTCTCAAGAAACACGCGTTCGTACTCACCGTCACCCGCCGACTCGATGCTGTTGATTAGAAGCTCGGCGGCTCGACCACCCATTTCGCGTTTGGGTACGCGAACGGTCGTCAAGGGTACGGAAGCATACTGTGCGATGTCAATATCATCGTAGCCTACCACCGACACATCGTCGGGGACAGAGAGGCCAAGCTCGCGCAGAGCGCGGTAAACTCCGATCGCGACAAGGTCGTTGTAGCACGTTACCGCCGTGGGCCGCTTACCTCGCTCCCCGAAGTAGTGGTGCGCGGCAGTGTAACCGTCGTCGATGCGGGCACCTGCTGCTACGATATCATCCTCATCGAAAATCAAACGCTGCGAACTAAACGCACGTCTCACCCCCTCGACGCGCTCTGCGCTATGCATCGAGTACTTGGGTCCCGTGAAATGCGCAATGTGGGTGTGACCGTTCTCAATGAGGTACTCAACGGCAGATTTTGACGCGGCGACGTTATCGACATCGACCATGTTTGCCTGTAGGCCGCGCACGCTTTCGATAAGCACGAGCGGGATATTGTGCCGCTTTAGCTCGAAAAGGTGTGAGAGGTCGGCATTGTCATCGAGCAGCGGGTTGACAATGAGCCCGTCGACATCCTTCGCTACCAGCAACTCGACGAGTTCTCGCTCGAGATCGTACGAGCGCTCGGTGTGCGTCACCAGCAGGTTGTACCCCCGCTCTTTCGCCGCCATCTGCGCCCCGACGATGATATCGGCGAAGTAGGGATTGTTGATCTCCTTTACGACCAGGCCTACACTCTTCTCGGCTGTCGGCTGGAGGCGGCGTCTCGCGGCGGCACTTGGCCGGTAATTGAGATCGGAGACAGCTTGAAGGACTTTGCGCCTCGTATGCTGACTGACCGTACTCTTTCGATTGATGACGGCCGAGACGGTGCCTATCGATACACCGGCTCTCTCAGCCACGTCGTGTATCGTCGCGTTTTTACCGGCCATGCATATTGACCCCAGGCATTGATTCGTGCAGAACGGCCGTTATGGAATACCGCCCCACCTTCGGATGAAATTACGCCTTACACAAAGCGACCCGCCGACCACCAGCTCACTACCGAACCTCCCAGTTCACCACGCTAATTAGCATTCTCGGGTGATCGCGAACGATATTAGCGCGGCATCGGTCGAACCTGTTGCTCGCATTGTACTATTGCCGGCCAATATAGAAAATCGCACACTGGTTTTCCTTATATCTAAAGCCGATCGAAACGCTTCGACCTCCCTATTGAAACGACGCCTCCGCCGCTCGCCGTCGTCAGTTGAGCAAAGCTTCGTTCCGGCATCCTCGTGTCGAGGATGGGCGTTCCTTTTATAGCGTCGGACTTACGCGTGGAGCGCGGCTCAGTCCGGGAACGGCCGCTTCATATCGAGGCCACGTTAATCACGCTGTCCGTGGTGACCTCCTTTAAAGGTAGAAGGAAGGTATAAGGACCCCCTGCCTGCCCTGAACCACGCCTGTCGGCTTGCGCAGACAAAATCACCGCCATAGATTGATTAAGCGTTTCAACCCATCCCTTATCGCTATCAACTAACCCGTCACCATGAGGAATATCTTCACTCGATTGGCTCCTGCCCTGCTGCTGGCGGGCGTCCTGCTTTCAGCC
>CAZRTY010000101.1:0-6718 GCA_964603055.1 uncultured Rhodothermales bacterium
TCCGCAGAGGTCGCTCACGGCTATCCTGAGCTGATTGACCACCATGTGGCCGTCGTTACGCCGAACAAACGCTCCAACACGCTCGATCAGGCGTTCTACGATCGGCTCCACGAGTTGGCGCGCCGCAACCGAGTTCCGTACCTCTACGAAACGACCGTGGGTGCAGGCCTGCCGGTAATCTCGACGCTGCGGGACCTGCTTCGCTCTGGCGACACCATTCTTCGCATCGAAGGCGTGTTCTCAGGCACACTCGCCTATCTCTTCAATCAGCTTAGTCTTGGTCACAAGTTCTCTGAAATCGTCCGCGAAGCCCGGCACCTTGGTTTTACCGAGCCGGATCCGCGGGATGACCTGAAAGGTGAGGACGTTGTGCGGAAGCTGCTCATTCTTGCCCGTGAGATGGGGCTTCGGGTCGAGCGCGCTGACGTGGCTGTGGAATCGCTCGTTCCGCCCGATTTCCTTGAGGTGTCTGTTGAAGAGTACCTCGAGCTTATCGACCAGGAAGACGAAGACTGGGCCGAACGCGTCACGGAGGCGGAAGAGAAAGGGGGCCGGCTGCAGTACATCGGGACCATCGAGGATGGCAGGCTGAGCGTGCGCGTGCGCACGGTTGACTCAAGCTCGCCGTTTGCACATCTGACCGACACGAACTGCATGTTCCTGTACCGGACCAAGCGCTACGACGAAACGCCGCTCATCGTCCAAGGCCCCGGAGCGGGCCCGGCCGTGACCGCCGCCGGCATCGTCGCCGACGTTCTGAAAGCCGTCGAAATCTCGCGTTAAGCCTCGCTTGTCATGAAAGTCGCTCTTGTCGGTACCGGACGCATGGGTCAGGCGGTGAAGACCGTCGCCGAGGCACGCAGTCACGCGGTCGTCGTGCAGTTCGATGAACACCGCCCAGTGCTTGATGCGTCAGTCGACGCTCTTGCCGGGGCCGAGGTCATCATCGACTTCTCGCTTCCCCATCTCGCCGTCGATCATATCAAGCGATACACCGATTGGAACGTGCCGGCCGTCATCGGTACCACGGGCTGGTACGATCGTCTCGACGAGGTGCGCAACTACGTGCTCGACGGTGGTGGCCGCGTGCTCTACGGCGCTAACTTCTCGCTCGGCGTGGCTCTGCTTAGCCGCGCCGTTAAGGCGGTCCTCCCGCTGCTGAATGAGCTCGAACACTTCGATGCGTTCGTGCACGAGGTCCATCACACGAACAAAGTCGACAGCCCCAGCGGCACAGCGGTCATGCTGGGTAATCTCATCGTCGACGGACTGGATCGAAAGTCGACGTTCGAAACAAATGCCGTCCAGGGTCGGATCGATGCAGAGGCGCTCCACGTATCGTCCACACGCACCGGCAGTGTTTTCGGGCGCCACACGGTGGGCTTCGAGAGCGATGTCGATGAACTGACCTTCGAACACCGCGCCAAATCGCGCGAAGGATTTGCCCTCGGTGCCGTCCGTGCCGCCGAGTGGATGATCGACCAACACGGGTTCTATTCGCTGGACGACGCACTCGACCAGTGGGTCAATCGCACATAACATGCCCTCAACATCATGAACGCCCGCATGCTTTTTCGTGGAACAGGAACCGCGCTCGTCACGCCATTCACGCCGGACGACAAGGTCGATGAGAAAGCGCTGCGCCGGCTGATCGATATTCAGATCGGAGCGGGGATCAACGCGCTCATCATCCTCGGTACGACCGGAGAGAACCCGAACGTCTCAGACGATGAGCGGCGCCACATCGTCGACGTTGCCGTTGAGCAGACGGCGGGCCGCGTACCCGTTGTCATCGGCACGGGAAATAACTCGACGCGTGCGAGCATCGAGTATTCCAGGCAGGCTGTTGCGGCTGGTGCGGACGCGCTACTCGTCGTCGGCCCGTATTACAACAAGCCGATGCAATCCGGCTTCTACCGCCACGTGGCGGAGATCGCGTCGGCCGCGGATGCACCGATTATCCTCTACAATGTGCCGGGCCGCACGAGCTTCAACTTCACGGCCGAGACCACGCTGCGCCTCGCCGCGGACATCCCACACGTCATCGGAGTCAAAGAGGCTTCAGGCAGCATCGCACAGATCTCGGACATCCTGGCCGGGCGCCCGGAAGGCTTCGCCCTCTATTCGGGAGATGACGAGTTCGCGCTCCCTGTCACACTTCTCGGGGGCGACGGCGTCGTATCCGTCGTCAGCAATGCGATGCCCGGGCGCTTCGTCCAGATGATCGCACATGCGCTCGATGGCAACCTCGACGACGCTCGCCGCATGCACTTCGAAATGCTCGAAGCCATGCGTGCGTGTTTCTGGGAGACGAACCCAATCCCCATCAAGGCGGCCCTCGCCGATGCGGGGATCATCTCGGGAGGCCTGCGGCTACCGCTCGAGGAAATTTCCGACGCCAATCGCGAGCGCGTGCTGGAGGTCTTCCGCCCGCTCGTCGAAAAGTAATCAGCGGCTCGTAAAGAGCGACACGATCGTGCCGACAACGGCCGTGTAGAGCGCTGAGCCAAGCCACAGCGCTGCCACCATGAAGGTGTTGCGCGCACCCGTGCCTAGTGCCAGCAGCATCACCATGAGTCCGTTGTGGACGAGCGCAATCACGAGCGCGCCCAGAAAGGCTTGTCTCGGCTGGATGAGGAGCGTCTCGCGTTCATTCGCCGGAAACAGCCCGACGAGAAATCCGACGAGCGTCTTCACGAACATGTGGATGCCCCACGTCTGGTAGACGGCGTCGAGCAGGAACCCGAGCACAAACCCACCCACCGATCCGGAGAGCCGTCCATTGCGGATACCCAGCCACGCCACGAAGAGCAATACGATATCCGGATAGGCGCCGAATATCTGAAGCCGCCCCAGCACGAGCCACTGGACGAGGAAAACGATTGCGCCGAGGATCAGCTGGCGTGCCGGCTGAGGCATGCGGAGTTGCGTGAGGTTAGGAGAAGCTGCACGAATCTACGAAAGACAGATGTTAACCGACGTCTATCCTACGGCTACACGTTCACCGGAATAGGCGTTGATGGTGTGCACCATCGCGTCAATCGTCTGGATAATACGGTACGTGGGCGCGGCGAACTGATTGGCAAGGATGGAAAAAGCGACCTCGCGGCCGTCGGCCGTCGTGGCGTAGCCGCTCAGCGACCGAACATACTCCAGCGAGCCGGTCTTGGCGCGCACTGCAGCATTGCCCATCCGGAAGCGCAGTGTCGTCTCGGCCTCCCCACCAGCCGGCAGCGAGGCGTCGAAGACCTCGTAATACGGGCGCGTCCGAACATACGCCAGCAGATCCACCAGCCCCTTTGGCGTCACGAGATCCTTGCGCGAGAGGCCCGACCCGTCACGTACGGACACGAGCCCGTTGCTTGCGCCCGTCCGCGCAAAGTAGGCGCTGACGCGGCGGCCGGCGGCTTCGGCCGAGCCCGAATTGGTGAGCGCACGGAAAACCTGCTCGGCGTAGAAGTTATTACTCACCTTGTTGATCTCACGGATGATTTCCGAAACTGGCGGCGAGAATCGAACGAAAAGCGGATCGAAATCGCCGTAATCAGGCGCTTCGCTCAGATCGGCCGACGTCAGCAGCTCGCCGGAAAACTCGACGCCGGCATCGCGCAGGAACGTCGCGAAGCTGTGGAGCGCAAACCTCGCCGGGTTGGCTGCCGGCATGAAGATGCTACCCTCGTACGAGCGCGGCACACTCCCCGACAACACCAGCGCCTCTTCACCAATGATGCGCCGCGGCGTCACGGCGATCCCGCGGGCGCGATTACTCGTCAGCAGTTCATTTCGGATGTCGAGATAATCCGTCGGGATGGTCAGGATGGTCGGTTCACGCCCCGGCTGCGACGACCGGATGCGAAGCTGCACCACGTTGTCGTAGTACGCGAGGGCGCCGGCCGACACGCCCAGAATTCGGCTCGCCTGATTCGTAACGTGCTCAACGTCCCATCCTTCGGCGTAAGGCTCACCGTCGAATCGACTATCGTCGCCGACGATGTCACCGCGAATTTCCGTGATGCCCATCTCCGCCAGCTGCTGGGCCCACGCGCGCAGCGGATCCGGCCCCGGCGTTTGTCGACTTCCAAATGTTGGATCGCCTGAACCGCGGATGATAAGCCGGCCGCGGAAGACCGAGCCGTCGATCCGTCCATCCAAATAAAGAATGGTGCGGAATCGGTGATCAGGGCCGAGGTACTCGAGCGCAGCGGCCGACGTAAGCAGCTTCTGGTTAGACGCTGGCACAAACGGCTTATCGCCATCGATCGAGGCGAGCGCCTCCCCCGACGATAAATCCTGTACGTAAACGCCCCAGAAACCACGGTCAACACCGTTCTCCGAAATCAGCGCCCTTAGCCGGTCCTCCAGCGGAGACGCGGTGACATCAACACCGGCCGCCGCCGGTAGCCACAGAAGCAGGAAGATGATGACACGGATAGAACGGTTGAAGTAATTCATGCACTTGTCGATACTCTACCACGAACTGACTTGAATGAGAGTACGCCGGTCGGCTATACAGCGAAGAAACGGCCGCGTACTTATCGACTGGAACCGCTGCGGGGTTCCCATGTTGAGACGTCCCAAAGGTGCAACTTTCAACCCAGGAGATGGCACGCCCCAATCGTAGGCGAAAGCGTACAACTCGATCCGTCAACCGCCGGTCCGCAATGGTCCTCGGCAAGGTCAACTACCTCATGTTGACCGCCTGTGTCGCCATCATCATCATCGGCTTTACGCTGATGCGTCTCGAGAACGAAGTCGACGGATTCGTCTCACTGTACGTCTCCCCGATCATCCTGATGATTGGATACCTCGGCGTCTTCATCGCCTTACTCTACCGCCCCCGCACCGAGGCTACGTCGTAGCACGTACTCGGCGGAATCTCGGCAGATCGTCTCCTCGCCTAACCGCTCGCTGTTTGTTTGGTGGGGATTAAGGCAGCGCTCTGTATCCGTAGCCGCTGGTCTCCCCAGCCCGTGTTTCTGTTTTCGGATTTGAGGCCGCGCCCTCCGCATACAAAATGCCCGGGCACTACGCTATAAGCACCCGGGCATCCTGGCATCGCACATTTTGCAGCGAGCTTGACCTCGCGGCCAATCAGGAATTGGCGACGATCTCGTGCTCGGCGAAGAAGTAATTCGCTTCGAGGCGCCCGTTCTCGACCGAGTCTGAGCCGTGGACCGCGTTCTCGCCGACGGAATCGGCAAAGTCGCGGCGGATGGTGCCTTCGGCGGCTTCGGCTGGATTCGTGGCGCCGATCAACGCTCGGTAGTCAGCGACGGCGTTCTCTTTCTCGAGAACGATGGGCACGCACGGTCCGCTCGACATGAATTCTGTCAGCTCGCCGAAGAACGGACGATCTTTGTGCACCGCGTAAAAGCCCTCGGCTTCGGCTTTCGTCAGGCGGACGAGTTTCATCGCGCGGACGGTGAAGCCATCCTTCTGAATCCGGCTAACGATCTCGCCGATGAGGTTCTTGCGTACGGCGTCGGGTTTGATGATTGCCAGCGTGCGTTCTATCGCCATCGTGTTCTGATTTCTGGTTTATGGATTGAGTCGGTAGTATACGCCCGAGCTCTGAAAGCCTCTAAACTCGGCAGGCGAAGCGGGTGCAAAAAAGGCTGCTGTTCCCGGCCTGCTATAGACCGGCGAGCCGCTCCACATTCTCCGCGGTGCGCAGCGTGCGGATGATATCGTCGAGGTTGCCCTCCATCACCGTGTGCAGCGGATAGTTCTTTTCATCGCCTTCGAGGCGGTGGTCGGTGACACGGTCCTGGGGATAATTGTACGTGCGGATTTTCGCGGAGCGGTCTCCCGAGCCGACCATCGACTTGCGCGCTTCGCTGCGTTCGGCGTTGCGCTTTTCCATCTCGAGCTCGTACAGCCGTGAACGCAGCACCCGCAGCGCTTTGTCCTTGTTCTTGTGCTGACTCTTCTCATCCTGGCAGGTCACGACGAGTCCCGTCGGGATATGGGTGATGCGGACGGCCGAGTCGGTGGTGTTGACGGACTGCCCGCCCGGACCACTCGACCGGTAAACGTCGATCTTGAGCTCGTTCTGGTTGAGGTCGACATCGACTTCTTCGGCTTCGGGCAGTACGGCAACCGTGGCGGCGGACGTGTGAATGCGGCCGCTCGACTCCGTAGCCGGCACGCGCTGCACGCGGTGAACGCCGCTTTCGTACTTAAGCGTGCCGAAGGCATCGTCGCCCTGAACGCTGGCGATGATTTCTTTGTAGCCGCCTTGCGTGCCTTCGGACGCCTCGATGATGTCGACCTTCCAGCCTTTGTCTTCGGCGAAGCGCACGTACAGCCTGAACAAGTCGCCGGCGAAAAGGCTTGCTTCGTCGCCACCCGTGCCGGCGCGGATCTCGAGGATGGCGTCGCGCTCGTCTTCTGGATCGCGCGGGATGAGCAGGAAGCGGAGCTCGTTTTCGACCGCAGGGATCTGCTCGTCGAGTGCGTCGAGCTCGGAGCGTGCCATCGTGATGAGCTCCTCGTCACTCTCGGCCTGGATCATCTCTTTGAGGTCGGCGCGCTCGCCAACGGCCGATTCGTAGCGATTGATCACGTCGACGAGTTGCTGCAGGCGGCCGCGCTCGCGGTTCAGGTCGCGCATTTGCACCGGGTCGGTGGCGACCTCGGGCTGCGACATGAGGTCATTGACTTCGGCGAAGCGTTGCTTGATCTCGGCGAGCGTTTCCTGCTTGATCATCGGGTGCGG
>CAZRTY010000102.1:0-6696 GCA_964603055.1 uncultured Rhodothermales bacterium
TTGGTCGACCTCACCGGGCAGGTCCGCCAGCGCGTGGGCATGGATCTGCACTTCCCGTCGCCGGAGGACGCGCTCGACAAGCTGACGCGCGTGGTGCATCAGCTAGTCGAGCAGCACAACCTCACGATCGACCAGCTATGGGGTGTAGGGATCGGCATCCCCGGGCCGATGCATCAAGACCCAGAGGGCCGCGATACCTACGTGATGAACCCGAAGGCCTTCCCCGGATGGCACAACGTCCCGATTGCTGATGAGCTCGAGGAGCGGCTCAACCTGCCGGTCTTCCTTGAGAATAACGCCACGGCGGCGGCCATGGGCGAGCGCCAGTATGGCAGCGGGCAGGAGTTCGATACCTTTTTCTACATCTATTTTGGGAGCGGACTCGGTGGTGGGCTCGTCCTGCGTGGGCAGCCGTTCGAGGGCTTCACCGGCAACAGCGGCGAGATCGGCTACCTCCCCACCCAGAACCTGTCGAATGGTCCGGTCGACGATCGCCCGCACGTCGGTCTCCATTTTTATCTGCCCCGCCTCTTCGAACATTTCCAGAGCGACGGCCTCGACGTATCGCGTCCCGAGGACCTCAAGCAGCTTTTCGATGACGGCAATCCACGCCTCATGCGGTGGATCGAGGAAGGCGCCGAGCACCTCACGATGTTGTCGCTCGCAGTTGAGTACCTGATCGACCCGGAGGCCATCTTTTTCGGCGGACGGCTTCCAGACAACGTCGTCGAGGAGCTCATGAAACGCGTCGGTACGCTACTGCCCGACCGGCGCATCGCCGGGAAGGAGGCCGGGCCGGAGCAGCTGCTCGCACGCGCTGGTGTCGACGCTGCGGCCCTCGGTGTGGCAACCTTGCCGTTCTATGAGTTCGCCGCGCCCGCCCCGCAAGTACTGCTTAAGCAAGGTGACGCATCGGGCTCGGCGCGATTGACTCCGCCCCGACAGGCGGCTGGCTGAGGCTAATACAACATCGTGGGTCTTGCCGCGGATTTTTGTTTGGGATGGAAAGGATGACGAGCCGCCGACCTGACTGCTGCCCCCTTTTTAATCCGGGCCCCACGAACGAATCGGATCAGACTAAGGCGTATAAGGAGCAGCGACGGACGACGTACCGATCGATTTAACCCGGTCGGTTCCGGTAGTAGCTTTCTGCCGCAGAGACACCCCTCATCACAATGACTCTTATGATGTACGCGAAGCGCTTCCTTGTCCTTTTCGCTTTGATATTCGCTGCGGGATGTGCGGAGGATGATCCCGTTGAGATCTACATCAACCAGGTTGGCCATCTGCCGGCGCAGCCGAAGTTTGCGATGGTCAACGGCGCATCGGATTCGCTCTTCGCCGTTGTCGACACCGCTACCGGCGACACGGTTCACACCGGTCAATTAGCCGAGGAAGCGTTCTGGGATCTGTCCGGCACGAATACTCGCCTCGTCGATATCTCATGCATCACCGAACCCGGTGAGTACGAACTCGTCGCCGCCGGTGGTGACGCCCGCGCGGCGTTTACGGTCGCTCCGGAGGCGCATCGCGACGTCGAACGCTCCGTGCTCAAGGCGTTTTACTATCAACGCGCATCGACCGATCTGGATGAAGCCTACGCCGGCAGGTGGCACCGCCCAGCCGGGCATCCCGACACCGCGGTTGCGGTGCATTCCTCGGCGGCAATGCCCTGGCTCGCCGAGGGCACGATTCTTTCCGCGCCACGCGGTTGGTACGACGCCGGCGATTACAACAAGTACGTGGTCAACTCCGGAATCTCCACCTATCAACTTCTCGCCGCGTACGAACATCACCCAGAGTACGCACGCAGTGTAGACATCGGCATCCCTGAAAGCGGCGGCGACCTGCCGGATATCCTCGCCGAGGCGCGCTGGAATCTCGACTGGATGCTGGCCATGCAGGACACGCTCGACGGCGGTGTCTTCCACAAGTTGACCACGGCCAACTTCGAGGGGGCCGTGATGCCGCACGAGGCCACGTCGCAACGGTATGTCGTCAGGAAGAGCACGACGGCATCGCTTAATTTTGCCGCTGTCATGGCTCAGGCCGCACGCGTCCTCCGCCCCTATGATGACGCGCTGGCCAACCTCATGACAGACCGCGCGACCCGCGCCTGGCGATGGGCACGTGTTCATCCGGATCGCCTCTACCGACAGAACGCGATGAACGCTGAGTTCTCACCTAATATCGAGACAGGCGCTTACGGCGATATGAGTGCCGCCGACGAATTCGCGTGGGCCGCTACGGAGCTTTATCTCACCACGGGCACTGACTCGCTCCGGCCGATGGTCGAGACGTTGTTCGACGTCCATCTCACCGTGCCATCGTGGTCGAACGTTCGGGCGCTCGGCTTTTACTCCCTCGCTCGCGCCGAGAGTGCCGCGGATGGTCTCGCCGGCCGCGCTGCCAACGCGATCGTCTCCCTGGCCGATACGCTCGTAGAAGCACAGCGCACATCCCCATTTCGAACAACGATGGGAGCTCACGAGCGCGATTTTGTGTGGGGAAGTAATGGCCATGCTGCAAACCAGGCCATGCTCCTGATGCAAGCCTACGAGATATCCGATGATGGTCATTACCGTGATGCAGCCATCGGCACACTCGACTACCTGTTCGGCCGGAATCCCACCGGATATTCGTTTGTGACCGGCTTCGGCGTGCAATCGCCGATGCATCCGCATCATCGCCCGTCGCGCGCCGACGGCATCGACGATCCTGTACCCGGATTCCTCGTCGGCGGCCCAAACCCCGGCAGGCAAGACGAGTCATCGTGCGCCGGATACCGCGTTGCCTATCCGTCGGTGCGTCCGGCTACGGCGTACGTCGACGACTGGTGCAGCTGGGCCTCGAACGAAGTCACCATCAATTGGAATGCGCCGCTGGCCTACACGCTCGTAGCCCTTTCCGCGCACAACGAGGCAGCGCCCCAGTCCGACGCTGGCTGCCCCATCGCATGGTGACGAATTACTCGTAGCGGAGCGATTCCACGGGGTCGACCTGCGCTGCTTTCCGCGCGGGGAAGGCACCGGCTACAATGCCGATGGCCGTTAACGTGCCAATGGTGAGCAGCGCAATCGGGATCGATATCTCGGGGTTGCCGATCATTTCCATCGCCCCCTCCTTCTCAGGGACTCCCGCCACGAGGCTTACGATCGACGCCGCAATCGCGAAGCCCAGCAGTCCTCCTGTCATCGAAATCACGACCGACTCGGCAATGAACTGGCCGACGATGTGCCGCCGCCGAGCACCAATGGCTCGCTTGACCCCGATCTCGCGGGTGCGCTCACGGACGACCACGAACATGATGTTCGCCACGCCCATCCCTGCCACGAGCAACGTAAGCCCACCGACGATGCCGAGGAAAATCTGTATCCCCAGGAATACCTGCTCGGTTTGCTTCTGCCCCTCGATCAAGTCCCAGATGCCAAGCGCACGTTCGTCGGACGCGTTGAACTGGTGCTTGCGGCCCAGAACCCGATAGAGCTCGCTCTTGACCAGTTCGGCTTGTTGATGGTCCACCGGCTTGACGAGCAAATGGCTCACGTATCGGTGGCCGTAGATCGTGTGGAACGTGCTGGCCGGTATGATCGCGCGGTCGGCATCCGGGCCGTTATTCATGGCCGTCTGCATCTTGCTCTGCATCAGGCCGATGACGGTGAACGGCAGGCCGTCGATTTTAACTTCACGGCCAACCGGGTCCTGCCCCGGAAATAGCCGCGATGCGATGTCATCTCCCAGGAAGACGACCCGCCGTTTGTCCTCAACATCCTTCAAGTTCAAAAACCGGCCGCCCTGCACCGGATACATCCGTCGCATCCCCTCAAAGGATGGATGCACGCCTTCCATGAACGTGGTCGTGCGCAGATCGGGCGTCTCGACCGTCACTCCCCATTGCCCGTATGACGGAGATACGGCCTCGACCTCACGCGACAGCGACTGCTTAATGAGAAGCATGTCATCCTCGGTGAGCCGAATAGGCCGGCCTTTAGACATCCCTTCGAAATTCAGCGATGTCTGGCCACCGTACACCATCAGTATTCGATCACCCGCGTTGACGATTCCGGCTACGAGACTTTGCTTCAGTCCTTCCCCGAAGGCCAGCAACAAGACGATCGTGATCGTCCCCCACATCACCGCAAACATGGTGAGGAAGACACGCAGTTTCTGCGACCGCAGATCAGAGAAAAACTCGCCGAGGAGGATCTTCAACATGATCGGATGAGAATGTAAGGGGCGCGAGGCGACCTGCTCAGTTCAACATGGCCCGCTTGAAGACGGGAGCTACACGCCATACCGCAGCGCCTCTACCGGACTCACCGCGGCCGCTCGTCGCGCCGGAAAGAATCCCGCCAGCAAGGCGATAAGACCTAATAGAAGTGCCGTCCCAATCAGAACACCTGCCGACATCTCCGGGACGCCGATCGCATCCTGCACCGGAAGGAAGCTCGCACCTTTGACGAGCACGGCCGAAATCACCATCCCGAGCGCGGCTCCCATCAACACGATGAAGCCCGCCTCTCCGAGGAACTGAGCCAGGATTGTGCGTCGGCGTGCGCCTAACGACCGCTTGATGCCAATCTCGCGCGTGCGCTCCTTCACCACGATGTACATAATGTTCGCCACGCCTACACCGCCCACGACGAGCGTGAACGCCCCCACCACCATCATAAAGACGGCGATTCCGATGAAGATGCCGTCGAGCAGCCTGGTCAGTTCATTGGTATCCCACACCCCGAGCGCGTCCTTATCCGTCGGATCGAAGCGATGTCGAGAGCCCATGACCTCGTAGAGCTTTGCTTCGATCGCCGGTGAACTGCTCGCATCCAGGGGTTTGTAGATGATGTTGCTCAGGTATCGGTGGCCGAAGACCGACTCGAATGTCGAGGCGGGGATAAACACACGGTCGGTATCTCGAGAGCCGTACGATGACGACTGCGTTTTGGGCGCCATCACCCCGATGACGGTAAAGGGCGTGCCGCCAAGGATGATCTGTTTGTGCAGTGCCTCTTCCGCCCCGAACAACAGGCGTTTCACCTGATCGCCAAGCACGACCACGCGGCGACGGTTACGCTCATCGAGCTCATTCAGAAATCGGCCACCCGGCTCGGGGATGATGTTGCGCATGTCGGCATACTCGGGATAAACACCGGTCGTCGCCGGGAAGGTGGATGACGTATCCACGCGCGCAACGGCACTTGACGTGCGGTACTCGGGGCTGATCGAGGCGATGCCGCGGATCTGCTGTTGGATAACCTCCACATCTGCCTCACGCAGCCCGATTCCCCGACCGTCGTTAAAGCCCATGAATGGCTTTGTCGTACGGCCGCCAAACACGACGACGATCCCATCGCCCATCCCGGCCATGTTCGCCCGTGTCTGCTTCTCAAAGCCAACACCGAACGCCATCAGCACCACCACGGCTACTGTACCCCAGGTAATACCCAGGAGCGTCAAGAACGTCCGGAGCCGCTGCGCCGAGAGGTCTCGAAAAAGCTGTATCACGAATTCGGGCATGGACGCACTCAGTTGATGGTCCGTAGCGGCTTCTCGGCAACCCGATCGCCCTCTCGTAGCCCGGCGATGACTTCGATGTTGATCGCATCCGACAGCCCCGTCTCGATCTCAACCCGCTCCTTCAGGTTGTCCGGACGCAAAATCTCGACCGTCGCATGTCCGTCCTCGAACGTGATCACGCGCTCAGGGAGGGTCAGCACACTGTCGCGCCGCGCCACGATGATCTCCGCGTTGGCCGAGTAGCCCGCCCGCAGCACCGCCTGCTCCAGGCTCATCCCGCCTTCTTCGGTCACCCCACCACTGGTCGTTGCGAACGCAGCGGAAAGATCGACTTCGACCGGAAAGACGGTCGAGTTCTCCGCCTTCCTCGCCTTCAGCCAGATGCGCGACAGATTGCCTTGCACATCCGCGCCCGGCAGCGCGCCCACGCTGATCGCCACGGGCATGCCCTCCACCAGCTTGCCGACATCGATCTCATCCACCGTGCCGCGGAAAATGAGGTCATCCATATCGGCCATGGTCATGAGCACCGTTCCCTCCTGGAAGGAGGTCAACGGCACAACCGGGTCGCCAATCTCGACATTCTTATCGAGCACGAAGCCCGCGATGGGCGCCCTGATAACGGTGGCGATTTCGGATGTCTTCGAAATTCGGCCGCTACGCAGCAGCTCGAGCCGTTCTTCGGCCATCTGCACCTGCAGGGAGGCTTCATCCAGCCGCCGGCGCACCAGCTCATACTCCTGCGCCGACACCAGCGCCTTATCCACCAACGATTTCTGACGCTCGTGCTCACGCTCAACCGTCTCAAACTCGATCCTGCGCAGGTCAACCTGCCGCTCGGCATCGACGACTTCCTGCGGCGTCGGCGTCGGCCGTATCTCCAGCAGCGGCGCCCCCGCACGCACGTACTCGCCGGGCTCCGCAAACTGACGGCTGACTACACCCGACAACTGCGACTTCACACTCACCTGCACCCGCGGCTCAATGGTACCCACGGCAAGCGCCCTGTCAACGAGCGACCCGCGCTTGACCGTCACATGAGGCTCCTCCGTCGGTGCCGCCTCGCCCGAGCCGATGATTAACGTGGCAACGCCGCCGATCACAACGACGGCCCCGATGAGCAAAAGTACTTTTACCGCTCGTTTCATGACATGAATGCGAATGCTGAATGGCTGTGAG
>CAZRTY010000103.1:0-6686 GCA_964603055.1 uncultured Rhodothermales bacterium
CGCGGAACATCGTTGTAACGCCTCCGTTGGGCCGCGCTTGATATATCCGCGAACAGACGCTTATATATATGAGCGTAGGAAGCACGTCTGATAGACTGCTTGGGTTTCTACGGCCACTCCGAAAACCGAATGGATTACCACCGCTTGCTATGGCGGATCAGGTCGTAGACAGTTCTGAGTCAGATTCACCCGTCGTTGCACGGCTGCAGGAGTTGCTTAGCGGCCCGCAGACCACCGGTGTGGTGTACCAAAGCGTGATTGTCGCGTGCTCGCGGGCCATCTACCGTGTCAGGCTCCGTGAAGAGCAGCTGGCACGCGCCTCGATCTCGCTGGGGCAGAAGCGTAAACTCGAAACACTGCTCGATGAGTTGCAGCAGGTGGAACAGATACTCGACGCCGCACTCACCGATCAAGGCCGCCGCATGCTCGACATGGGCAGCATCGAAGCACTCGATACCGAGGACTCACGTTGGTGGTTTGCCCTCTCGGAGGCCATCCAGGAACTAGAGCGAGCAACCGAGAACATGGTCTCACTCGTGGGTAATCAGCCTCGAGGCACCGATGTGCGCCGGGTGGCCGGGGTCATCGTCAGGCTACTGCACAAGCATCACGCAGAGTTGGTTATTGAGGCTGAGGAATGGATGTCGTGAGTGACGGAACGGGCGAGCGGCACCCGTTCGAAGAACGCGTCGCAGCCTTCGGCCCCGATCATCACCGCGAATGGCAGCAACTTATCGAGTGGCTCGAGCGCGAGTATGATCGCGAAATCACGCTCGAAGCGATTCTCTTTCTCGTCGGAATCCAGTCGCGCGGCCGTGGCTTCGAACCTGAACTCGACCGCGACATCAAGGAAAACGTCATCATGGAAGGTACCTATTGCGTGATGGCGGCGATCGGCGCCTACGAGCGCGTAGGGATGGAGGCCAACGGCATGTGGATCTGGGAGCGAATGATCGATCCCGTCGGCGAAATGGATATTGACGATCAAGAGATCGTGCTGAAGTCGGCGGTTCTTGAGTATTTTCGAGCCGAACTCGACGAACCCTATCCCTGGCTATGAGAATCGCGTTACTCGCCCTCGTGGTGCTCTTCGCCGGCGCCGCGGCCACGCAGCTACCGGTTGACCGGCAAGACGAGCCATCCGTATTCGAGATCTCGACCGATTACGGAACGATGCGAATTCGGCTCTCCGACGAAACTCCTGGACATCGCGACAACTTCCGGAGGCTTGTAGCCGAAGGTTTTTACGACGGCACGCTCTTCCATCGAATCATCAACGGGTTCATGATTCAGGGCGGAGACCCGCTCTCGCGCGATGCCGACGATCCGCTGAAGGTCGGTGGCGGCGGGCCCGGTTACGAGCTCGATGCCGAGTTCAATCGCAATCTCATTCACCGACGCGGAGCCGTTGCCTCCGCGCGCCAGGGAGATGCGCAGAACCCGGAGCGCAAATCGAGCGGCAGCCAGTTCTACATTGTGCATGGCCGGACGTTCGATGATGCCGAACTCGACGAGGTTGAACGGCGCATCCGAAGTGCCACCAACGATACGTCGTTCGCATACACCGCCGAGGAGCGCGATATCTACCGCACGGAAGGTGGCGCGCCGTTTCTCGACATGCAGTACGTCGTCTTCGGTCAGCTTATCGATGGCTTCGACGTGCTCGACAGCCTCGCGGCCGTTCCTACACCGAATAGCCTCGAACGGCCCGCGCCTCCGCCGCTAATGGACCGTCCGCTTACGCCGGTGCCGATGTCCATCCGAGCGGTCGAATAACCGATCAGCCGGATTGGCTAGCGCTCTCTGCCTGAAATTCGCCTCCAGTGGCGGAACGGCGGCCTCATTGCAACGTGCCTTCATGCTTGCGGCCGCGAGTATGTAGATAGAGCCGCAGACGTTTTCACACCCGTTATCATGAGCCGTCAGCTTTCCGAGCAGGAAATCCGCCGCCGCGAAGAACTCACCGCTCTTCGCGAAGCCGGCATCGAGCCGTACCCCCACGAGTGGCACGTCGACACGTACGCCGATGATGTCGTCGCGAATTACGATGTAGACAAACACGGCCCGAGCGAAGACGGCACCAAGGCGTGGCGCGTGTCGATGGCCGGCCGCATGATGTCGAAGCGCGTCATGGGCAAAGCCGCCTTCTTCGACCTGCAAGATGCGTCGGGCACGGTTCAGGTGTACGTCCGGCGAGACGACCTGCCCGATGGATTCTATAATAATGCGTTCAAGAAGCTGCTCGACATTGGCGACATCGTCGGCATCGAAGGTTTCGCCTTCAAGACCAAACTCGGCGAGGTCACGATTCACGCCGAGCGGCTCGAGCTGCTGACGAAGTCGCTTCGGCCACTCCCTATCGTCAAGGAGACGGAGGATCGCACCTACAACGAGGTCACGGATAAGGAATTCCGCTATCGTCAGCGCTACGTTGACCTGATTCTGCATCCCGAGGTACGCGAGGTCTTTCGCAAGCGCGCACAGATCATCACAACGATGCGCCGCTTCCTCGACGACCGCGGCTACCTCGAGGTCGAGACGCCGGTGCTTCAGCCCGTCTACGGCGGTGCTTCAGCGCGGCCGTTCATCACGCATCACAACGCGCTCGACATGCCGCTCTACCTGCGCATTGCAGACGAGCTGTACCTCAAGCGCCTCATCGTGGGTGGGTTCGACGGCGTCTACGAGATCTCAAAAGACTTCCGCAACGAAGGGCTCAGCCGGTTTCACAACCCGGAGTTCACGATGATGGAACTCTACGTGGCCTATAAGGACTACCGGTGGATGATGGACCTCGTCGAAGAGATGGTTTCGACAATCGTCGTTAAGCTTCACGGAACGAATCAGGTCCAACTCGGCGAGCACACCGTCTCATTCGACCGGCCCTGGCGCCGCGTGCCGATGCTCGACGTCATCCGCGAGAAGACCGGACACGACCTTTACGGCCGCGAGCGCGATGATCTGGCACGAATTGGCACCGAGCTCGGCCTCGAGATCGACGACACGATGGGCAGCGGCAAGATCATCGACGAGATATTCGGCGAGTTCGTCGAGCCGCACCTCATCGAGCCCACATTCATCACCGACTACCCGGTCGAGCTTTCGCCACTGGCCAAGCGGCACCGCGAGAAAGAGGGGCTCGTCGAGCGCTTCGAACTCATCTGCAACGGGAAGGAGATCTGCAACTCGTTCAGCGAGCTCAACGACCCGATCGACCAGCGCGAACGCTTCGAAGACCAGGCCCGCCTCCGCGCCGCTGGAGACGACGAGGCCATGCAAGTCGACGAAGACTTCCTGCGCTCACTCGAATACGGCATGCCGCCAACAGCCGGCCTCGGAATCGGCATCGATCGACTGACCATGATCCTGACCGGCGAGGAATCCATCCGCGACGTTATCCTCTTCCCGTTGATGCGCCCCGAAACCGGCCGCGCAACTACTGCCGCAGACGAGCCGAACGAAGAAGACAACGCCGGCTGACCACGCGCTTATCGGCACGATCAATTAGGAGGTGCCGGTCCCGTTCCGCTGCATGTTTTGGGGAGAACCGGGTAAGGCATCGCCTGCGTTCCACGCTGTGCACCGGGACGGTGAGAGCCTGCGCGTTGACCGATCGCTCTTGCGTCCAAACTTCGGACGCAAGCTCCCAGGTGCTGCTTTCTCGGTAAGTCTCCCGCTTGTGGGCCGGAGCACGAGCAGAGCGGCTTACGGACCACCTCACGATCTGTGCGTCCCGACGTGCGACGTAAGAGCCATCGATCGGAGCGGCGGC
Organism: uncultured Rhodothermales bacterium; assembly: GCA_964603055.1. GTDB lineage: Bacteria > Bacteroidota > Rhodothermia > Rhodothermales > CAZKDQ01 > CAZRTY01. The sequence continues at coordinate 3,773 of CAZRTY010000103.1, forward strand.
CATGTACGTCCCGGCGCACGGATTGCGTTTGCAGCGAGGCGTTAACCCGGTTCTTCCCCAGAAATAAACCCCGCCAGAAGCTGCCGATGAGGCCCGCTCGTGGGTAGACGGTTCGTACTCAGACGGATCCGTTGCCGCTGATGGCTGCGTTCACGTTGCGCATGAAGCCGTCGAATTTTGCGCGTTTCACCGGCGTCTTCCGGAAACGCTCGCGATACTCGTCGATGTCGATCTCGGCGTACGCCTCGAGACTTGTATTGGTCATGCCGTCGCGCGGCAGAAAGCGTTCTTCGCTTGTGACCTGCCTGAACTTATTCCAGGGGCAGACCTCCTGGCAGATATCGCACCCGAAGACCCAGTTTTCGAGCTGCGGGTGGAATCGCCGTGGGATCTCATCCGTGCGGTTTTCAATCGTCAGATAGGAGATGCACCTGTTGGCATCGACCGCGTACGGCTCATAGATGGCGTCGGTAGGGCAGGCGTCGATGCACCGGGTGCACGAGCCACAGTAGTCCTCGACCGGGTCGTCGGTATCGAGGTCGACGTCGATGATGAGCTCACCGATAAAGAAGAAAGAGCCCGTCTGCCGGTTCAGCAGGTTCGAGTGCTTGCCGATCCAGCCGAGCCCTGAGCGCTGCGCCCAGACCTTATCCATGACCGGGGCGGAGTCTACAAACGCTCGCCCGCTGATCCCGCCGACGGTTTCGTCGAGCCAGTTGAAGAGCGCGTACAGCTTCTCCTTCATCACCTGGTGGTAATCCTCGCCCCAGGCGTAGCGGCTGATCTTCCCTGCAGTCGGCGACGACGGCTGTGGGATGCCCTGGTAGTAGTTCTGCAACACCGACACGACCGCGCGCGCACCTTCGACGAGTTTCGTTGGGTCGGTGCGCTTGTCGAAGTTGCGCTCCATCCACTGCATCGATCCGTGCCGGCCCTGGCTGAGCCATGTTTCGAGGCGGCGGGCTTCGTCTTCGAGTGGCTCGGCCCGCGATATGCCGCACGCGATGAAGCCCAGCTCGGCGGCCTTCCGCTTCAGGTCTCGCGCCAGCGTGGTTGCATTATGAGGCAGTCGGGCAGACATCGATAGCCACTACGCTCGTGTCGACCGCGTGATTCGGCCGCCGTGGATGAGCGTGTGATATAAAAAAAGCGGGTCCGCCCATGAATGGACGGACCCGCTTCCGCAACCTTTAGAGGTTACTGCTCAGCTTCCGCTTATCGCACCGGGATGGTGTCGACACGGCGGTGCTGGCTGGTGCCCTCTTTCTTCGAGGTGGTTCCGCTTACCTGGCCGCTGCCAACTACGTTGAGGCGGCTGGCGGGTACTCCACCATCGATGTAGAACTGCTCGACTGCGCGGGCGCGGTCCTCAGAGAGCTGCTGCGGGTTGCGCTCACCCGGTGCCGCGAATCCAACGACGCGAGCATTCAGGTTCGGGCATTCCGCCAGGATCTCGAGGTTCTCCTGCAGCGCCTGGCGACCTTCGTCGGTCAGCGTGCTGGAGTTGCGTCCGAAGAATACCGAGTTCATTTCGGTGATCTCCGAGCAGATGGCAGGCTCGCAAGGCTCGGCGCGGACGGTGAGCGTACGCGAGGTCTCGCCGGCGGCGTTCGACGCGCGGAGGGTTACCGTGTAGGTACCTGCTTCGCTGTACGTATGCGTCGGGTTGGCGCCAGAGCCGGTCGTGCCGTCGCCGAAGTTCCACTCGTACGTGATCGGAGCGTCGCCGCGGACGTTAGCCGAGAACTGCACCGTGGTCGGCTGGCAGACGTCGAACGTCATCGGGCTGGCGTTGACCGTTACGATCTCAGCCGGCTCGGGCGGAGCAACGACAGTAATCGTGCACGAACGTGTTGAGGTGGCGCGGCCATCGCGGTTCGAGGCTACGAACTCAACTGTGTAGGTGCCTGCCGTGGAGAACGAGTGCGTGGCAACTTCGCCCGTGGCCGTCGTGCCGTCGCCGAAGTTCCAGCGGAACTCGACCGGCGGCGTGGCCTGGTTGAGGTTGGTCGACGCGCTGAACGTAGCGGTCTCGCCCACATTGAGTTCCGTGGGGCACTCGAGTGCCAGCACGTTGATCGCCGTGAACGGGCTGCTGAAGTTGAGGCGGAGACCACCACCGAGGAAGTGGAGCCAGTCCATGTCGTCCTCAGCAGGGTTCAGGTCGAGGACGTTATCGTCGATCGAGATCGCCGTGGAGCCTTCGAGGAAGATTCCGAAGCGGTCGGTGATCGCGATGTCCACACCGATACCTGCAAGGGGCGCGAAGCCGACCTCCCACGAATCGTTGATGTTACCCGCGACCGCTGCTGCACCCGCCTGGAGGTAGGGGCTTATACGGTACGGATAGAGGAAATGCAGACGGCCCATCAAGCCGACGGTATGCCGCCACGTGCTTGAGTTGTCCTGGTTGATGCCTGGACCATTGTTGATGTTCGGGTAATCGCCGGCGAGGTAGTAGAGGCCGAGCGAACCGCCGAGGGGGCCGTTCCCGAAGCGTCCGGCATAACCGAACTCACCGCCGACCGCAAGGCCGCCGTCTTCGAGATACTGCTGGATGTCGTCATCCGGGTTGCCAGAGTTGTCACCGGCATATGTGCCGAGACCAACTCGAGCCTGTAGGTACCATGTACCGTCGGCCCGGAGCTGTGCGTTGGCGCTGTCCACGACGAACAGTGCCAGCACGATGGCCATTAACGGCGTCAGTAATCGATGTTTCATTACGTGTCTACCTCCTTGTATGTGCTTAATGGGAGTGTCGGATTGGTGAACGATACGGTTCTCATAAAGAACTTTCCGCCGCTCGGTTGCGAGGGCGTCAGCTTATTGCTTAAGAAAACCTATTTGTTTCCGATACGGGTGCTAAGAAATAGGACCTCAAGTGATGTTGCGTAATTGTGACGCAATATGCAGA
>CAZRTY010000104.1:0-6671 GCA_964603055.1 uncultured Rhodothermales bacterium
CCCATCCCCGCGCTCGACGGCGGCCACCTCATGTTTCTGATCTATGAGGGAATCACGCGCCGCGAGCCGTCGCTCCGTGTGCGGATGGTGATGCAGCAGGTGGGGATGATCGTGCTGTTGGTGTTCATGACCTTTGTCATCTTCAACGATCTGCTGCGGCTTTAACCTGCCTGGATATTCGCGTGCATCCCTCGTCGAGATAATGCGTTAAGAACGTCGACTGCCGGGTGCGAGAGGCAGCCTTGCGTTGCCGTTCGGACGAAGCCGTCGTAAGTTCGCGGGTCTGTAAAATCGGTAATACTCGTTCGACCGTGGAAGAGCTAACCATCACCGGAAAGGAACAGAGCCTGGCGGATGCCGAGGCTCAGGATGCTCTTCGCACTCGCGGGCAGATCCCGGAGCACATTGCCATCATCATGGACGGCAACGGCCGCTGGGCACGTCAGCGAGGGCAGGACCGCGTAATCGGCCATCACGAGGGCGTGATTTCGGTGAGGGATATCGTCGAGGCATGTGCGCAGCTGGGCGTGGCGCATCTTACGATGTACACCTTCAGCACCGAGAACTGGAACCGCCCGCCCAGTGAAGTCGACGCCCTGATGCAGCTTTTAATACACACGATCCGTAGGGAGAGTGATACGCTGCGTCGCAATAAAATTCGTCTCACCGCCATCGGCGACCTGTCGCGATTGCCCGATGCATGCCGCGACGAACTCTTCGATGCCATCAACACGACAAGTCAGAACACGCGCATGACGCTGTGCCTGGCGATATCGTACAGTGGTCGGTCGGAGATCGCACGCGCGTGCCGCACGATCGCCCAGCGAGTGGCCTCGGGCGAGATTGCGGCCGAGGACGTGAATGAGGCGATGGTGTCGGCTGAGTTGGATACGGCGGGCGTCCCGGACCCGGATTTGCTGATTCGGACTGGTGGAGAACTTCGCGTCTCCAACTTCCTGCTGTGGCAGATCGCGTACACCGAAATGTACATCACAGAAGATTTCTGGCCCGAGTTTCGCCGCGAGCAGCTCTACGAAGCCATCCGCGATTTTCAGAACCGGGAACGCCGATTTGGCGGCCTCTAAGCTCTCGTCACGTCCGTAATAATTGATACCGACCGTTCGTTGCTTTTTGGCGAAACCCATCGCTTGCGCCGCCTGTTCGGGGCCCGGCGTCGGTCGTGTTGTCGTACGTGACATAATCCCCTTATCATACATGCGGTTGAGGTTTTTACTCACGGTTCTGTCCACGCTGATGCTGGGCGGTGTTGCCCATGCTCAGCAGATTCCGCCGGGCGGCATATCGCCGGCGGTTCAGGCACCCGAGCCGTTCGAGATTCTGAGTGTCGAGGTCCAAGGCGTGGAGAGCGAAGGCACTCGCACGTATGTGACGCAATCGAGCGGACTCGCGGTGGGAGACACGGTCTACGTGCCGGGTGATCCGTCTATCGCCGAGGCCATTCGCAATGTGTTCAACCTCGGCCTGTTTTCTGATGTCAGGGTTGAAGAGCTCGGACGTGAGGGCGGCGGCATCCACCTTGGCATCCTGGTCAGGGAAGAACCCCGGCTTGCAGAGTATTCGATCGAAGGCGTGCGTGGCCGCCGCGAGCGCGAGTTCCGGGAGCAGATTCCGCTCTTCCAGGGCATGACCGTCCGCGAGGGCGATGTCGAGCGTGCCCGTCAGATTATCGAGGAGTACTACCACGACCGCGGCTTCATGCTGGCCACCGTCGAAATTGATCGGCGCGTAACCGACGACAACCGGGTGCTGATGGACTTCCGCGTGAATCGCGGGCCCCGCGTTGAGGTCAATCGGATTTATGTCGACGGGAATGAACGCTTCTCCGATCGACGTATCCGGCGCCGGATGAGCAACACGAAGGAGGACCGCTGGTGGAGGTTCTGGGCGGCCTCAACGTACGATGAGACGGAGTTTCGCGAGGACCTCGAGAACATCGTGAGCTACTACAACCAGCGCGGTTATTACGACGCTCGCATCCTCTCAGACTCCGTTGAGCTGTTCAACGGTAACGACCCGGGCCTCAACGTTTTCATCGATGTACACGAGGGTCCGCAGTACCACGTCCGCAGTATTGCGTGGGAAGGCAACACCGTTTATTCAGACGCCGCGCTGACGCAAACGCTCGGTTTTGAGAGTGGGGATGTGTTCGACTCCCGCCAGCTCGAGCAGAACCTTTATGCGAACCGTGCGAGCACGGATGTGGCGAGTCTTTATCTGAACCGCGGCTACATGCGGTTCAATGTCGCGCCGACGATCAATGTGGTTGAGGGTGATTCGCTCGATCTGTTGTTCGACATCACGGAGGGAGAGGTTTATTCCTTTGGCGAGATCAACATCCAGGGCAACACCAAGACAAACGAGCACGTGGTGAGACGCGAGCTCTATACGGTGCCGGGGCAGACGTTCAGCCGCGACGCCATCCAGGAGTCGATCCGGCGGCTTTCGCAGCTTAACTACTTTACGCAGGAGTCGATCGCGCACGGCCCGGACGTCCAGATCGACGACGGCCGTCGCGTGGTGGATCTTACCTACCGTGTGGAAGAAGCAGGTAGCGATCAGCTCGAGCTTTCGGGCACGTGGGGGCGCTTTGGCCTCATCCTGATGCTGCGTTTCTCGTTTAACAACTTCGCGTCGAGCAAGATTTTCGACGCCGACGGATGGCGTCCCGTACCCACCGGCGACGGCCAGCGGCTTTCGGTAGGTGTACAGACGAACGGCAGCTACTACCAGTCGTACTCGCTCAGCTTCACGGAGCCGTGGTTCCGCGGACGTCCCACCCCGGTCGGCTTCTCGCTGTCGTACTCGCGGATTGGCTCAGGCGGCTACAACTACTTCTACGGTTCGCCCTACTCGATGGGCGCCGGCGAGGAGCGGCTCGAGACGTTCTCCGGTTCGGTCTTTATGGAGCGGCGGCTTAGCTGGCCTGACGACATGTTCTCGACGGCTACGACGTTCCGCTACCAGCTCTACAATTACAGCATCCCCGACTCCGTCTCCACGCGCTATTACCTGCCGCGTGGTCGAAGCCAGGTGGTGGCGATCCGGCAGTCGCTGACGCGAAACTCCGAAGACCATCCGCTTTTCCCGATGAGCGGTTCATATAACCAGCTCTCGGTCGAGGTCTCGCCGCCGCTCAGCAACTTCATCCAGTATCACAAGTGGCGCCTGCGCTCGCGCTGGAACGTGCCGCTGGCGAGCAAGCTTTCGATGGGCGTGGCGGGCGATTTCGGCTACGTCGGTTCGCTGACGGGAGACCGCGTAGACTTTGAGCGCTTCGTGGTCGGTGGGTCTCCGTTCGATACGCAGTACTCGGGAGCGAGCTTCGTGCGAGACTTTGTATATATGCGAGGCTATCCATCGACCGCAATCGGTCCGCGTTTGAGCGGCGACGCCGTTGGTGGTACGATCCTGAATAAGTACAGCGCCGAGCTCCGCTTCATGGCGGTGCAATCGCCACAGCTCAATGCTGCACCGTACCTGTTTGCAGAGGCCGCAAACACGTGGGACAGCTTCTCGACGTACAATCCCTCCCAGCTTTACCGCTCAGCCGGCATGGGCGTGCGCCTCTTCCTGCCCATCGTGGGCATGCTTGAGCTGACGTATGGGTATAACTTCGATGAGTTTAATCCCGTATCTCGCTCACAGCACGACGGCTCGCAGCGGTGGTACTTCCAGTTTACCCTGGGCCAGGGGTTTAATTAGTAGTATCTGTCCACGATATTCTACATTTTGCACATCCATGCAAGAGCCATGATGCGACAGAGAACGATACTCTCAGCGGCCTTTCTGCTTCTGCTTGCAGCAACCACGGCGTTCGACGCCAACGCACAGCAACGCATCGGATACGTCGATTCCGCTTATATCCTGGAGCAAACGCCGGAATTTGCGACCGTTCAGCAGCAGATAGATCGGCTGGCACAGGAATGGCGCGACGAGCTGGACAACCAGCGCCGACGTCTCGACGATCTCTTCCGCGAGTACCAGGCACGTGAGTTGCTCTATACGGATGAAGAACGCCGTCAGCGACAGGACGAGATCATGCAGCTGGAAGACGAACTGGAGCGTGCACGTATGCAGTACTTCGGCCCTGAAGGGGAGCTCTTCCAGCAGCAGGAATCGCTGATGCGTCCGATTCAGGAACGTGTTCTCGCCGCTATTGAAGAAGTGGCCACCCGCGACGGGTACGACTATGTGTTCGATCGCTCGGGCGACTTCCTCTTCATGTTCGCCAGAGAACAGTACAACCTTTCGGACGAGGTCCTGGCCGAGCTCGGCATCGAAAACGTATCGACGAATTGAGATAGAAAGGTGGGGCAGTTGCCCGGCTTGACATCAAAACAGAACTCAAAGGAGATCAACAAATGACACAACGCATGCGTACCGGGACTCTGTCTCTCATTCTCGCGCTGTTTCTGGCTCTGCCCGTTGTAACGGCCGATTCAGCATCGGCTCAGAATCTGCGCGTGGGCTATACGGATCATGAGATCATTATCGTCAACATGCCGCAGTACCGCGACGTGCAGGCGCAGCTCGAGCAGCAGTTCCGTGGTGGGCAGGAAGAGATGCAGGCCCTCTACATGGATTATCAGGAGAAGCTCGAGCGCTACCAGCGTCAGCAGGCGCTGCTGAACGACGAGCGCCGCGCGGAGCGCGAGCAGGAGCTGATGGAGCTGCAGCAGCAGATCCAGACGTCGGCATCGGAGAAAGAGCAGGAAATCGGTCAGCGCGAAGCCGAGCTTATGGCGCCGCTGTTCGAGCAGGTACAGAGCGCAATCGACGCCGTAGCCCAGGCTCAGAACCTTGATATCGTGCTGCGCGCCAACGCCGGAGCACAGCCCCTCATCCTCTATGTTAATCCCGACACGGTGTCGGATATCACCATGGATGTTGCCCGCCGGCTGGGTATCGACGTTCAGGACAACTAAGAGGATCACGAGCCTCCCTCATCCCTCTCCAGAGACGGGTGTCTGCACTGCGGGCACCCGTTTTCTGTTTTATGGATTTGCACCCTCTTTGTAAGCCGTCCGCCTATATTAACCGCTGTCATCAAATACAGCCGAAGCGATGAGTACCCAAACCGTTGGCAGCAAGCCGCTCGACGTAAAGCGTGTAACGACGCAAACGCTCCAGGATCTGAAGAGGGAAAGCATTCCGATCACGATGCTGACCGCGTACGATTACACCAGCGCGCGTCTCCTCGACGGAGGTGGGATCGACGTGCTGCTGGTGGGCGACTCCGCGGCCAACGTCATGGCCGGCCATGAGACCACGCTCCCGATGACGCTCGAGCAAATGATTTATCACGCTCAGTGCGTGGTCAGAGGCGTGCAGCGGGCACTGGTGGTGGTGGACCTTCCGTTCGGCACGTATCAAGGGAATTCCCGTGAGGCGCTCGCGAGCGCGGTGCGCGTCATGAAGGAATCAGGCGCTCACGCCGTGAAGGTGGAAGGAGGCGTGGCGATACTGCAAACGGTCGAGCGGATTCTCACGGCGGGGATTCCGGTGATGGGTCACCTCGGCCTCACCCCGCAGAGCATCTATAAGTTCGGCACCTATAAAGTGCGGGCGAAGGAGGAGGAGGAGGCCGAACAGCTTGTAGCCGACGCGCTGGCACTCGAGGAGGCCGGTTGCTTCGCCATCGTGTTGGAGAAGATCCCAGCCGATCTGGCGCGGCGCGTATCCGAAAACCTGTCCATCCCCACAATAGGAATCGGTGCTGGGAACGCTGTCGACGGACAGGTGCTGGTGATGCATGATTTTCTGGGACTGACCAAGGATTTCAATCCGCGCTTCGTCCGGCATTATGCGGAGCTCGGGGATGCGATTACGGACGCCACGCAGCGATTTGTGGCAGATGTTCGATCTCGCGACTTCCCGTCTGAGTCGGAGAGTTACTGATTTGGGATTGAAGACGTTTTGATATCGATGGCTAGCGAAAAGAACGACGAGCGCCCACTGATCCTCATTTGTAATGACGATGGGATCGGCGCACCGGGGATATCCGCTCTGGCGGCCGTGATGGATGAGATTGGTGATGTATGGGTGGTTGCACCGATCGATGAGCAAAGCGCCGTCGGACACGCGATCACCGTCCGAAATCCTGTGCGGGCACGTGCGTATCCGTTCGAAGTGCCTTCGGGCAAGGTGCCTGCGTATGCCGTGACGGGTACGCCGGCCGACTGCGTGAAGCTTGCGGTCAATCAGTTGCTTCCGCGCCAGCCCGACCTCGTGGTCAGCGGAATCAATCGGGGCCCGAATACGGCGGTGAACGTGATTTACTCGGGCACGGTCAGTGCCGCTACCGAGGCATCGATTTTCGGCATCGACGCGATCGCGTATTCGCTGTGCGCGTGGCAGGCGGCTGACTACGAATCGTCGGCGCGATACGCCGCGCTCATTGCTCGGCGGGTGCTCGCTACGGGATTACCACCGGGGGTGCTGCTCAACGTGAACATCCCCGATCTACATTTCGACGACATCCGAGGTGTCCAGGCCACGCGTCAGGCGCGCTCGCGGTGGGAGGAGTCGTTTAGCGAGAGGATGGATCCGCATGATCAGCCGTACTACTGGCTGGCGGGCACTTTCGTCAATCTGGATAAAGGCGAAAATACCGACCTCACAGCGATCGAAGAAGGCTACGTCTCCATCAC
>CAZRTY010000105.1:0-6619 GCA_964603055.1 uncultured Rhodothermales bacterium
CATGGGGCGCAGCTCAGCATCATCCGCACGAGCTCAATGCTGACCGATGCGTTCGAGCGCATGCTAAAACCGCACGGCATCACGTCCACGCAGTTCAACGTGCTGCGGATCCTTCGCGGTGCCGGTGACACCGGCCTGTGCCGGAATGAGATCGGGGATCGCATGATCACCCGCATGCCGGACGTGACGCGGCTGCTCGATCGGATGGAAGAGGCGGGCTACATCGCCCGAGAGCGCTCCACCGAAGACCGCAGGATGGTTCGCACATCCCTGGCGGACAAAGGATATCAGCTTCTTGCGGAAATCGACGAAGAAGTGTCGACGGAGCAGCGGCGTCCGTTTAGGGAGCTCTCCGAAAAACAACTCGAGGAGCTCATTGAGATGCTGGCTTCGGTCAGGCAAAACATCTGACAATGGGCGGTCTGGTCTGCCGGCTGAGCCCATTTGTCAATCTAACCTTTGAAACCAATCACCCAACAAACAGGAGAACTTCATGAGTAACGTCAATACCTACGTTATCGACCCCTCGCACTCGCGTCTCGGATTCACGGTACGCCACCTCGGCTTTAGTAAAGTTCGGGGCGCGTTCGAGCAGTTCGAAGGCACAGTCAATCTCGATCCCGAGCGAGTGTCGACGCTCGAGACCAACGCTACGATCCATGCGAAGTCAATCACCACGAACGACACCAACCGTGACGAGCACCTGCGCTCGGCCGACTTCTTTGAGGTCGACAAGTACGAGACCATCACCTTTAAGAGCACGGCCGTTAAGGACGTCTCTGCGTCTGGATTTACACTCGTTGGCGACTTCACGCTGCACGGTGTGACGAAGGAACTGGAGCTCGAAGGCGAATTCCTCGGCGCCGGCCGCGACCCGTTCGGGAATGACAAGATCGCGCTCGAGGCACGTACGAAGATCAACCGGAAGGACTTCGGCCTCAACTGGAACGCCGCGCTCGAAACGGGAGGCTTCCTGGTGAGTGATGACGTGCAGATCGAACTCGAGATTCAGGCTGCCTTGCAGAAAGAAGAGGCCTGATTCTCAGAGGTCCGAGTCTTAGAAGCCATAACTCTCGCGACCATCGCGAGGGTCAGATAAGTCAGAATCGTCGTCATCCCCGGCCGGCGCAGCACGGTCGGCCGGGGTTCGACGTCATCCTTTTCCAAATAGATATGAAACGAACATTCTCCTCGATATTCCTGGTGCTTGCTCTTATTGCTGCACCGGTACGCGCCGCTGACGTTGCATCCGTGACGCCGAGCCCGACCGTGGAAGTTGCGTCCGTCTCGACGTACCAGATCGACCCGGTCCACTCAGAAATGACCTTCCGCATTCGTCACCTGATGGGGCGCGTCTTTGGCGCATTTACTGATTGGGAGGGCACGGTGACCGTTGATCCCAATGACCTCTCCACGCTGAACGTTGATGTGACCGTCCAGACCGCGAGCATCAACACGTTTAACGAGCAGCGTGACGAGCATCTGCGCACAGATGACTTCTTCGATGCGGCTAATCACCCAACGATGACGTTCACCAGCAACAATGTGGTGGTGAATGGCGACGCCGTCAACGTCCATGGCGATCTCACGATTCGCGGTATCACGCGGCCTGTCGTCCTCACGGGCGAGTACCTGGGCCAGGGTGGCGATCCATGGGGCGGAGAGCGCATCGCCTTCGTTGCCACGACTACGGTCGACCGTCAGGACTTTAACGTCCACTTCAACCAGATCGTTGAAGGCGTAGGCATGATTGGGGATGAGGTTGAGATTTCTCTCGCCATCGAGGCGGTTCGCCAGTAACTGAGCGTACGCGAGGCTCCGGCCGGACCGAAGCCTTTCCTCTTTTAGCATCCACTAGATTTCTATATAGATATGATAGCCATCACCGGAGCCACAGGCCAACTTGGTCGGCTCGTCATCGAGTCTCTGCTCGATCGAAACGTCGCCCCTTCACAACTAGTCGCGGTTGTTCGTAATCCGGACAAAGCCAAGGACATTGCCGAGCGCGGAGTTGAGATCCGCAAGGCCGATTACACCCAGCCCGAGGCGCTTAGCGCGGCCATGAAAGGCATCGACAAGCTGTTGCTGATTTCCTCAAGTGAGATCGGTAGCCGGCTCGAGCATCATCGCAATGTGTTAGACGCGGCGAAGGAGGCAGGGATAGAGAGGCTCGTGTACACCAGCCTCGCATTTGCTGATACGAGCCCCCTGTCGCTGGCTGAAGAGCACAAGGACACCGAGGCACTCATCCGAGAAGGCGGCTTTCGGTACACGATCCTTCGTAACGGCTGGTACACGGAGAACTACACCGTCTCGCTCGCTCAGAATGTTGAGCATGGCGCAATAGTGGGGAGCGCGCGTGATGGCCGCGTGAGCATGGCTCCGCGGAAGGACTATGCCGAAGCAGCGGCCGTCGTTCTCAGCACGGATGGTCACGAAGGCAAGGTGTATGAGCTCGGCGGAGACAAGGCCTACACGATGGCCGAGCTCGCTCAAGAGATCAGCCGCGCGGCCGGTAAGGAGGTGGTTTACCGTGACATGAGCACGGACGAGCATGCAGAAGCCCTCGTCGGTTTCGGCCTACCCGAAGCTGCCGCATCAGTCTTCGCGTCGTTTGACACCGGCATCGCACAAGATTTCCTGTACGTTGAATCCGGCGACCTCAGCCGCCTGATCGGCCGGCCGACAACGCCCGTATCCGATACCATCAAACAGGCGTTAGCGTCTTAAGAGAATGGAAGAAGCCCCGGCAAAAGTTGGCATCGCGCCAAGCGACTATCGACTTCCAGCAGAAGCGCGGCTTGGTCTAGTTCGCCTGCAGGTGAGCGATCTACATAGATCAATCGCATACTATGCTGACGTGATTGGCCTCACGTTAATCGGACAGACGGGCGGCGTGGCGAAGATGGGTGTAGAGGGATCGCCCGAACCACTCATTGAGCTCGTGGAGAAGAAGGGCGCTCGGCCGGTGCCTCCGCGCGGGGCTTTGGGACTCTACCATGTGGCAATACTGCTGCCGGATCGGGAATCCCTCGGTCGATTCATCAGGCACCTTGCGGAAAAAGACCTGAGGCTGGGGATGGCCGACCACCTCGTGAGCGAAGCAATCTATCTGAACGACCCGGACGGGCTCGGACTGGAAATCTACACGGACAGGCCGCGGGAGACCTGGGGCACGACTGGCCGAGAAATCCAGATGGCGACTGAACATCTCGATGTCCAGTCACTGCTGGAGGCTGCGGGGTCGGATGCCTGGACAGGGATGCCACGTGGGACGACGATCGGCCACGTTCATCTGCACGTCGGGGATATTCCGTCGGCAGCAGACTTCTATCACGAAGGACTTGGCTTTGACAAAGTCGTCTGGAGCTATCCCGGCGCGCTCTTCATGTCAGCGGGAGGTTACCATCACCACCTCGGCACGAATGAATGGGCGCGGCACGCTCCACCTGCGTCTGATGGCGATGCACGGCTTTTAGACTGGACCATCGTTGTGCCGACCGCGGACGACCTGACGGCAATAAGCGCCAACCTGGAACGCCATGGATATGGTACAGAGATCTCTGAGTCGACCGTACAGACGGTCGATCCATGGGGGACGGGAGTGAGAATCGTACGTGATGAGGCTTGACTGTCGAGTAGCGGAGGAAGTACGGGTGGTCCTCGCAGATGTATCTCAAGAAGGGGTAGTTAGTGAATCTTTCCATCGTTGATTTATCCACGGTTCCGCCGGGTGGGACACGGCATGAGGCTTTTCTCAACAGCATTGATCTTGCTCAGCAGGCAGAAGCGTGGGGTTACGAGCGAATCTGGGTTGCCGAACACCATGGGGCGAAAGGCGTGGCGGGGCGGGCCCCGGAGGTCCTGATCGCAGCACTGGCCGCGCACACGAAGCGCATACGGCTGGGGTCGGGAAGTGTGCTTCTCAATCACTACAGTCCGTTCAAAGTCGCCGAAGTGTTCGCCACGCTGAACGAGATCTATCCCGGCCGGATTGACCTCGGCGTAGGACGTGCGACGACGGGGCCGGTAACTGACCTCGCACTTCAGCAAGATCGGAGCAAGCGGTTCAGTGCCGACTCTGATGCGCAGATCGTCGAGTTGCTTGCGTGGCTTGAGCGTGACTTCCCCGCAGGGCATCCGTTCAACGACCATCCCGTGTACACGATCGACTCGCTGCCCGAAGTGCATCTTCTCGGGTCGAGTCCGTGGAGCGCTTCAGCCGCGGCGCAGCTTGGATTGCGCTACGTGTTTGCAGGCTTCATCAATCAGACGAGCACGCCATCGATTGTTGAAGCATACCGTGACAACTTCCAGCCGAGCTCTGGTCCGGTGCGCGTAGGCAATCCCGAAACCATCCTCGCGGTGCACGTTGTCTGCGCCGACACCGAGGATGAAGCCCGACGTCAGTTGGCGCCGGTACACGTGATGTATCGAAATCTTTCGCGGGGCGACCTCAGCGCGGCGCTACCATCACCCGATGATGCCGTGGATGAGCTTGGCGGACTCCCGCCTGTATATCCCTATGAAAAGGGCTCGAGCATTCCGCCCCGTTTTATCGGAGGTACGTATGACCAGGTCGCTGAGCAACTGAGTCAGCTGTCCACCGATCTCGACCTGGATGGCATCATGATCCAGGATCTAATGACCGACCATTCGGCCAGACTTCGTTCTTACGAACTTCTATCACAGCTTATCTGACGGCGGCACTATCCGACAGTCTCGCCCGAAATACTGAAATCGACATCACTCTAATGGCACATTCTATCGCGTCCAATCCGACTCACGCTGATATCCAGCGTAGTGATCGCACGGATCTTCTTCACACAACCATCTTCACCCTGCTTCGCGTCGGCGCCGGACTCCTTTTCGCCCAGCACGGAGCAATGAAGCTCTTCGGTTCATTCGGTGGCACCGCCGCCCCGTTGGTCTCGCAGATGGGACTCGCAGGCGTGCTCGAACTGTTCGGGGGAGTAATGCTGGCCTTGGGCATTCTGACGCGGCCAATAGCCATCATCCAAGTCGCCCTCATGATCGCGGCGTACGTCATAGGCCACGCGTCGGCAGGACTTGTGCCTATCGTTAACGGCGGCGAACTCGCACTGCTCTACGCTCTTGTATTTGCCTTCATCGCCGTGGCCGGTCCGGGTAAATGGAGCCTCGACGAGTGGTTTCGCTCGAAAGGAAACCGGGCGACATCAAATTGACTCGCCCGGACCGTTCGTCGTCGCGCAGGTAAGGCTGATCAGAAAATGCTGCGGCCGATGGACATAATGCCGCCGACGATGAGGACGAGTGTGACGACGACGCCGATTAGGCGGACGGTGTTAGCACGTGTGGCGTCCGGCTTATTGCGAGCGATCGATGCAGAAGCATGAGCGACGGCAACGGCAGCAATCATGAGTACGAGGTGCCCGATGAGTGCTCCGTAGAATGGCATCAGGAAAACCAGAATGAGCCCGAGTAAAAGTTGCAGGTCGAGTACGCCCACGAACGCGGCCATGATGCCTTTACTCGGACCGATCGGCTTCTTGGTAATCTGGGCGTAAAGGAAAGCGACGAGGGCAACGATGCCGATGAGCAACACCAGGTAACGGACGCCCGAGTGGGCATGGAAAATCATATTGGTCATGGGACGGCGGTTTTACGGAGTACGGGAGACTATGTGCGGGTGCACTGCCGGCGATGCCGATGGCCGCTAAGATAGGAATCGAGCGAGACGAAGCATTCGGCTTCGTCGCTGATTCGAGAGACATACATTCAATAGGAGAGAACGTTATGACAATCGAGATATATGCCGACATCGCGTGCCCCTGGTGCTACATCGGCGAGGCGCGCTTCTTTGAGGCCTTGGAGCAGTTTGAGCAGCGCGACGACGTCGAAGTGGTGTACCGGCCGTTTCAGCTCGATCCGAGTCTGCCGCACGAGCCGGTCCCGCTGAAGGATTCGCTGAGACAGAAGTTCGGCGAGCGCACCGACGCGACGCTGCGTCATACGGCATCGGCTGCCAGCAAAGAAGGGCTCACGCTCAACTGGGACGATGCGCTTGCCGTTAACACGATGAACGCGCATCGGCTATTGAGGCTGGCGTTGCATGAATACGATGCTGCGACCCAGCGGAAGGTCGCGACCAAGCTGTTCGAGGCGCACTTTACGAACGGTGCGAACGTGGCCGATACGGATGCGCTCAAGCAACTGGCAGTAGATTCAGGGATGGACGCAGAGCGCGTTGAAGCCTACCTGGCATCCGACGAAGGACGCGACGAGGTCGTTCAAGAGATCTCCCGTGCGCAGAGCATTGGCGTCCAGGCCGTGCCGACCTTCGTGTTCAACGGGAAATCGGCTGTTCAAGGCGCTCAGCCCGCCGATGTTTTTGGCGAAGCACTGGCAACGATCTATAAGGAAGAAGAAGGGAAGTGATGCGAGGTGTGAGGGCGGAGGGTTGAGTAGGTGAGTATTGAGTTGTAAGTAAATACGAGCATTAAGCTATAAGCCGTAAGCCGGGGGCGTCTAGCTGGAGCTTATTGTGGAACCAGGCCCACAGCCCTATGCCCTCGACTTAAGGCTCATCGCCTACACGCACAGCTTACCGCTCTTCATCCCTCACTACTCACCCCTC
>CAZRTY010000106.1:0-6540 GCA_964603055.1 uncultured Rhodothermales bacterium
TGAATGTTCGTGCCGAGCGGCCTCCGAGCCGCGCTGACGGTAAGTCGGAGAAGCAGGCCCGGCCCACGTACCAGCTTGTTTTTAACGAGAGCAAGCGGATGTACCGCGTGCGGCCATGGCAGGACGCCGCCCCCCAGGGCGATGCCGACTTTACCGAAGTGGCCGCCATCGACAGCGACTCGGCCCTGGTGGACGCCGTGTCGAATTTGCCGGCGCCCGCGCCTTATGTCGTGTTCGAGAATTCGGATACAGGCGAAGTTTTTTACGACGGCGAGTACAGTATCGGGCGAAATTGGACCCAGGACGGCCGTTTCGACCAGATCACGATGTTCGATAACGAAGAAGAAGCGGCCGCATACGTAACGGAGCGGCAGGAATCGCATCAGCGGAATTCGTAGCTTCGCGCCCGTCTTTATGTGAGAGCGGGTGCCATTGTGACCATCATCGTCGCCGACATTCACTTCGGTAGGCTTGATCAGCATACGGAGCGGGAAAAAGAGGCTGCGCTTGTGGCATGCCTTCGGTCCTTATCCGCCGGTATGAAGCGGCTGATCCTCCTCGGCGATGTCTTCGACTATTATATCGAGTACCGCCACCTGATTCCGCGTGGATACTCGCGCTTTATGGGTTTGCTGGCTGAACTCGCCGACGCCGGGACGGACGTCGTGTACATCGTCGGCAACCACGATCCGTGGCATCTCGATTATTTCTCGGAGGAATTCGGCGCGCGCGTCTACTCCGATGAAATGATCGATGAGGATAACGGCGCCCGTACGTATTTTCATCACGGCGACGGGATTGCTCGGAAGAGTGCCACGTATAATCGCCTGCGGCGCATCCTGCGGCACCCGATCCCCGTCTCATTGTATCGCCACGTGCTCCCCGGTGATCTCGGCGTACGCATGGCCCGGTACGTGAGCCGCAATTATGGGGATGAAGGCGTGGATGTAAGCGTAGCGGATGATCTTCGTGCCGAAGCTCGGCGCCTTCTCGACGGCGGATTCGGCCGCGTGGTGATGGGCCACAGCCATCTGCCGGAAGTTACAAGCATGAGTGGCGGCGTCTACATGAACCCGGGCTCGTGGCAGGAATTCCGGACAGTGCTCCGTATAACTGATGACGACGGCAGCCTGCTTACGTGGAACGGGCGCGCGTGCGAAGCTTATCAGCCCGCGACCTCATAATGGAATGATGGTTGCTGCTAAATGCAGCGGACAGAGCCATTCTAATCTAACAAGCGTGCACAGGCCGTTGAGTTGTTGACGGCCTGTAAACAAGAAGCCTAATCGATGTCGCGCTGGTCGTATTCGGAAGAGGAATTGAGCGAGTATTTTAACGATCCGTCCAGACGGGGTCGACCGCAAAAAGGACTGCGCGGTTATTGGCATAGTCGGATTTCGGATCCGCGCAAGGCCGACGCCGCCCTGGTAACGTCTGTTCTCGGCGGACTCCTGCTCCTCGGTACGCTCGTCGTCTTGATACTGATGATATCGGTATCCGACGACCTGCCACCGACGCGGCAGCTCGAGAATCCGGAGTTCCAACTGGCCACGATTGCCTACACGGCCGATGGACAGGAGCTCCAGCGATACGCCTTCCAGAATCGCTCGTGGGCAACCTACGACGAGATCTCTCCCAACGTCATCAATGCCCTTCTGGCGACCGAAGACCATCGGTTTTACGATCACTGGGGCATCGATATGCGTGGGATCCTGGCCGCGGCATTCGAAACCCTCACCGGCGGCAATCTGCGCGGTGCCTCGACGATCACGCAGCAGCTCGCCCGGAATATGTACAACGAGCACATCGGCCGCGAAGTCACCGTCACCCGTAAGCTCAAAGAGATGGTGACGGCCGTACGTCTCGAACGCCGCTATACCAAGCGCGAGATCATCGAGATGTACCTGAACACGGTCGAGTTCGTGTACAACGCCTTCGGCATCGAAGCCGCGGCGCAGACATTTTTTGGCAAGAGTGCGGATGAGCTCGAAGTTTCGGAAGCCGCCACACTCGTCGGGATGCTGCAGAACCCATCCCTCTATAACCCTGTCCGCTTTTCGGAGCGCACGCAAACGCGCCGCAACGTGATCCTGCGCCAGATGGCGCGGCACGGACACATCACCGATGCCGAGTTAGAGGAGTGGCGGGTGCAGCCGATCGAGCTGAACTTCCGCTCGTCGGAAGTGACGCAGGGTATCGCGCCATACTTCGCTGAGTACGTCAGAAACTGGCTGCGGGATTGGGGGCGCGAGAACGGCCATAATATTTATACCGACGGATTGATCGTTCATACCACGCTCGACTCTCGGCTCCAGGAGCTCGCGCGCGTGGCCGTGGAAACGCAGATGGAAGGACTCCAGGCGGTGGTGAACTTCGAGTGGAGCCGTCCCAACGGATACTATCTGGGCCAGACGACGGACATCTATGAGCGGCAGGACGGATACGTGCCGTTCGATCACTTCTGGCGTACGCGAACCGACCTCGTCAACAGCTTTATCCGAAATACGGACCGGTTCCGCGCACTCCGCGACGACGGCACGGCAACCGAGTCGGCGGTCTCGCAATTGCGGCAGGATCAGTCGTTCATGGACTCGCTCAAGACCGTTGTTACGCGTCTCGAGGCTGGCCTCGTGTCGCTCGATCCACGCAACGGCCACGTCAAAGTTTGGATTGGCGGGCGCGATCTGGCTACCGACTGGTATGATCACGTAGCCATTGCCAGGCGTCAGCCGGGTTCAACGTTCAAGCCGTTTGTGTACACGGCGGCCGTCGACAATGGCTATGGAGCGCATTATATGCTGCCGGACAGCCAGTTCGTCTGGCGGAACCCCGAGACCGGGCAGGTTTGGCAACCTCGAAACTTTGGCGGTTTCGGGGGAGGGATGATGACACTCGAGGAAGCGCTGGCAACGTCGAACAACGTGGTCACTGCCCGGGTGATTACTCAGTTGGTGGATCCTAACGCCGTCGCATTTTATGCACGCAGGATGGGCATCAAGAGTGATTTGGAGCGTGTGCCTGCGCTCGGACTCGGCACAAGCGATGTCACGCTGCTCGAGATGACATCCGGCTATGCCACCCTCGCGAACGGTGGTCTCTATTACGAACCCGTCGTCGTGACGCGTATCGAAGACCGCTTCGGAAATGTGCTGTATGAAGCGTATCCATCGCCGCAAGAGGCGTTATCAGAACAGACCGCGTACACGGTTGTCGACATGCTTCGGGGTGCGGTGCAGTACGGCACGTCGATCCGCGTGCGAACATCGTACGGACTTGGGCAATACGACCTCGCGGCTAAGACGGGTACAACCCAGGAGAGCGCCGATGGCTGGTTCATGTTGATGCATCCCGAGCTGGTGACGGGAGCGTGGGTCGGATTCAACGATCGGCGGATCCAGTTCCGGACATCGTGGTGGGGGCAGGGAGCGCACAACGCGCTATTCCTCGTGGGCGATTTCATGCGCCGAGCATCCAATGCACCTGACGTGAACCTCAGCCTTGCTCGTTTTCCTTCACCTTCTGAATACGGATTGCCCGAGCCGTACACGCCGGCCGAGCCGTCACAACCTGGCACGCCCCGAGAGGATCGTTCTGACGCCGATCGACGCGTGGGATGGTAGTCGCGCCGACTGTCAGCGTTGTCGTCGGCCTACGGATTAACCAAGCGGTTCGCGGCGTGCTGACGACGAATGCTGCTTCGAGCCAGTCATTTCTATGTGGCCAGCGGCCGGCTATGTAGCCGCGCGACCGTGCCAGGTGAGGAATCCATTGTTGCGGAAGGTGTCCGACGCGGCCGTCGCTGTTGCGCGGTTAGTGAAGATCCCGAACACGGCACTGCCACTGCCCGACATCGCCGCGTAGCCTGCACCGGCCTCATACATCGACTTCTTCAGCGCAGCGATCTCCGGTATCGCCTCCAGGACGGTCGCTTCAAAATCGTTCACCAACTCGTCTTTCCAGCGATCCAGGTCGAGGGATCGAACGAGCGCGACCAGATCAGGCCTGTCGACGTCATCAGGTACGATCTGCCAGTAAGCATCCACTGTGGAGACGCGCACGTTCGGCAGCGTGACCACGATTTCATATGGAATGATCAGCGAAGCGCCGTCTTGCTCGATCGGAGTCAGGTCAATACCTCGTCCGGTCGCAAACGCCGTTGAATTGAGCAGGAAAAACGGGACGTCCGATCCGAGCTCCGCAGCGACAAACGCGAGGGCATCATTCTCCATCTCAAGATTCCACAACTGATTCAGAAGCCGAAGAACTGCCGCTGCATCAGATGATCCCCCGCCGAGGCCGGCGCCGTAAGGAAGCCGTTTTGAAAGGTGAATCCGCGCCCCTTTCTCTTTCCCTGTTCGATCCCTCAGCAGGTGTGCCGCGTGCAGGCACAAGTTGTCGGTATTGTTGAGCGACGCATCGTCGCAGGTAAAGGTCAGTGAGCGCGATGATTCGACTGTCACCTCGTCCGACCAGCTAATGGGGACGAATACGGTCTCGATGTCATGAAAGCCGTCACCCCGTTTACGGAGCACGTGCAACCCGAGGTTGATTTTGGCGAATGCGCGCGCCGATAGCATGATCAAACTGATTGTTTCTTAAGGACCTGTCGATCTGGGATTGACGCGTTGCAAAATCGTCACGGGCACAGTACCTTTCTGCGACTGACGTGAACGCGCTGCGCCGGCGCTTCTTGTTTTCTGCCGGATGATTAGAAGCCGCGTAATCCCACCGCTCATGGTTACCCTGCGCCTATAAGATACTCGCTACGGTTCATCTACGTGACGCGTCGGCGTCAGGGCAGATTTTGTTAACCACACCGTTTAGCTGAATGCGTATCGGGCGACGTTTTAAGGGTGCAGCCCTCGCGCTCCTGTTTTTAATGGGTGCCTCCACCTCGGTTGAGGTATGGGCGCAAAACACGTCTCCTTCGGGCGGGCTACCAGGCCTCGAGTCACTCAATCCGATGCAGCAGCTGCGCCAGCGGATGCAGGCGGGCGGTTCGAGCCTCGCGCTGGAGGGTGCCGTAGATGCCAACGCATATATCATCGGGCCTGGTGATCAGTTTGCGATCTCGGTGGGAGGGGCCATCCCGATGCAGTCGACCGAGCAGGTGGGCGCCGATGGTACGCTGATCATCCCGGATCTTGGCGCGATCGACGTCTCGGGGCGCTCGCTGGCAGACGTCCGTCGAAGCGTCGAGGAGCGTTTGCAGGCGGTCAACCGAAATGTGCCCGTTGCCGTCAGGCTCGCCAGTCCGAGACAGTTTTTCGTCCACGTTTCCGGCGCTGTTCCGCGCCCTGGGCGCTACCTGGCCGTCCCGGTTGCACGAGTTAGCGACGTCCTCGAGGACGCCTATAATTCGCTGCAGGGTCTGTATAGTCCGAATGTGAGAAATGCCGGTTCCGACCAGAGCGGCGCGTTGCTTTCGGTTTCGTCGGAGCGCCCTCAGCTTGCGGATGGGTACCGCGCGTCCTTCCGCAGTGTTACGCTGACGAGGCGGGATGGCACCGTCGAGTCAATCGATCTCTACCGTTATTTTGCTACGGGAGATACTGACCATAACCCGTATGTCCTGGATGGGGATGTCATCAACGTCGATGCATACCACATCGCTCGAGATGCGGTGAGGATTGCGGGTGATGTAGCGTATGAGGGAATGTATCCGTACCGCCCCGGCGATACGGTGGTCGATGTGCTGCGCTTATCGATGGACCCGAGTCGTCTCCAGGAGATTGAGGAAGTTCGGGTTGTACGGCGCGGGAGTGAAGGCAATGCTGAGTCGTTCACGCTCAATGTGCAAGAGGTTCTGGCGGGGTCACGCCCTGACGCACCACTGATGCCGGCCGATCGGATCTCACTTCTCGCGGAGGATTCAGCGATTGCCTACGTAAACGGATGGGTGGAGCACCCGGGGCCGTATCCGATTCGCGCGGGCGAGACTACGCTTCGCCAGCTAGTAGCGATGGCCGGTGGCTTACGAGCGGATGCGAACATCGACGCCGCCTTTATGACACGAGGCGAGTCCCAGTACTTCAAAGGTGATGGCCGTACGAGCGACCTCGATTTCTTCAGTCGGGCGTATTTGCATCAGTCGCGGCAGGCGAATCGCTTCGTCGTCAACGTAGCCGCCGCGCTCCGCTCCGAAGCCGAGGACGTTGTGCTGTATAACGGAGACCGCATTGTTTTTCCACCGGATGAGGGGACGGTGTTTGTGACGGGCAACGTGGCGCAGCCGGGGTACGTGCCGTACGTGCCGGGGCAGAACGCACAATACTACATTGATTTGGCCGGCGGGCAAGGTGCTGACTCACGCGGCATTTACGTCTTCGAGCAGAACACGGGCGAGACGCGTCACGGCGCAAACGTGCCCGTTGTCTCCGGCACGACCATCTTTGTCGATAGACGGCCGGTAGCCGAATCTCCCGAGATGGCGTCTCTGCTGCTGTCCGACCAGGCATCGCGCCGTCAGGCTCGCATTGCAACGACGCAGACGATCATCACCGGCATCTCCGCCATCACCAGCATCATCACCGCCTACGT
>CAZRTY010000107.1:0-6518 GCA_964603055.1 uncultured Rhodothermales bacterium
GATTCTTCCGATGGCACGAGAGAGTCGAGAAATGTACGCGCCCAAACGTGGACGTCGAGCGAGCGAACGGTTCGTCTGAGGCGTTGCATCCGCTGCTCGCGTTCGTCGCGAGGCATTTCGAGTGCTTCCTTGAGCGTCGCGACCATGCCGCGCTGGTCGAACGGGTTTACCTGCAGCGCCTCGGGCATAAGATAAGCCGCGCCGGTGAGCTCAGACAGGACGAGGACGCCCTTGGCGTTCGCTGCGATGTACTCCTGGGTGACGAGGTTCATGCCGTCGCGCCAGGGTGTGATGAAGGCTACGTCGGCCGCGCGGTAAAACGCGCAGAGTTCTTCTTGCGTGTAGGTGCGGTATCGGTAGTGCACGGGCACCCAGTCGTCCTGCGCAAACTGCCCATTGATGCGGCCGACGATCTCGTCGACGTCGCGCTTCAGACTGCGGTACGATGCCACCTGGGTGCGGCTGGGCGTGGCGATCTGGACGAAGCCGATCCGCCGATGGTACCGCGGGTTCTGGTGCAGAAACGTCTCGAAAGCTTCCAGTCTCGAGAGTATGCCCTTGGTGTAATCCAGACGGTCGACGCCGACGATGATCTGCTCGACGCCGAGATCGCGGCGAAGCTGAGCGGCCGCCGTATCGCAATCGGAGCGCATGTTATCGAACGCTTCGGTGTCAATGCCTATCGGATGCGCTTCGACGCGGACGGTGCGCCCTTCCCATTCGACTGTGCCGTCGCCTGTTGCCGCGCCCAACAACACGCGTGCGCTCTCCAGGAAGTTGTCGACGTACTCATGCACATGGAAACCGATTAAATCGCTGCCGAGCATGCCTGCCAGTAACTCCCTGGACCACGGCAGAATCCGGAAAACCTCCATCGCCGGCCACGGGATGTGCCAGAAATGCGAGATTGTGGCATCCGGCCGGGCCTCCCGTATGTACTGCGGCGCGAGCATCAGGTGGTAGTCCTGGATCCAGATCAAATCGCCGTCACAATATTCGTCGACGACGGCATCGGCAAATCGCCGATTGACCGCCCGGTAGACGTCCATATAGCCCGGATTGAGCTCCAGGTGGTGCGTCATATAGTGCGATACCGGCCACAGCACCCGGTTCGCCATCCCGTAATAGAACTTGTTGATCTCATCGTCCGACAGCGCCACCCGCCGAAGCAACAGCGTCGGATCATCCTCGGGAAAAAACTGACGGTCGGGAGTATCCGCACCGCGTTCCTTCGACGCCACCCAGACGCCGCCCTGCTGCTTCAGGACCGGCAGTAATGCCGTGGCCAGGCCTCCTACCGAAGGAGCCCAGCCATCGTCCGTTTTCCGGACCGGTGCGCGGTTTGCTGCAATGATGACTCGCAAATTGCTCGTCTGTGTTTATTGGGATGGGTGAAATATATCTTGGGTGGCCACGTCAGGTGTTGGCGCCGTCATACCGCAGAATCCCGGAAGCGCTAACGGTCGAAGACGCTCCGATCCGTCACGCCGAAGGTATCTCCGGACACTCCGCCTGCCCTGCCTCCTTTATCCAACTGCCTCCTCTATCCGCTGCAATCTGCCGGCTCCCTTCCCCGACGGGCACGGTCCATTCATACCCGAAGATGCAGACGGGGTTTATGCGCCGGCAGGCGCATATGCGGCGCACGTGGTAACTAATCTGGCAGGAATCACGGAGCGCAGCCCGGCGCGTCGACTTCCACCATCTCCCTGACGCGGGACATGCTTCCAAAAACTCCGCGCCCGTTCTCCACGTGTTCGATGACGTTGGGGATTTCACCCGGCGCCAGTCCGCCGCCTTGCTGCCCGGAATGCGAGCGGACGAAGTCATAAAGATTATCGTCGATGGCGCTGATGGTAATCAACGACGGGCCGTAGAACGTGATTGAGATCCAGGGGAGGCGAAGTGTGATGGTGCCGTCGTCGTTGCGGAAGTTGGCCTCGTTGACGGGCGGGCTCGAGTTGCGGACGAAGTCTTCGATGGTCGCGCCCTCTTCGATCAGACGGCGGTAGAACGCGATCAAGTTATCGTACGTCGGCTCCTGCGCCTCGGCCGTCATGATGTAGGTGATCTGCTTGCCGTCATCGCGTTCGATGCCTGTAAAGATCCACTCGAACTGTTCGTCACAGCGATAAGGAAGTGAGTGCTCGGGGCGCCGGAGCGTGCTGAAAGGGCGCGGAACGACCGTCTCAGCCGTGATCACCTCGTCGGAGTTTGGAGGACGCGCTTCGAGCCGGTAACGCCTCCCTCCCTCCACAACATGATCGGTAGTCGAACGATAGATGCCCGGCCAGTTGGGATCCTCGCTATAAGGTGAGGTCGAGACGGCATTGCCATCATCATCGAGCAGTGACACGGTGACGATCGCATCGCTGACGGCGTTCGAAAATATGTCCCACGTGCCGTCGAGCGGCTCGGTTCTGGTGACGCGTATCTGAGAAAGCGGCTCGTTTGCGACGAGGTATCCCTCGACAACGTAGTCGTCCCGGTAACGCTCGTCCGAAAGATTGTCACAACCGGCCGCAAGCATCACGCAGAGGAGCACCGTCAACACCATGGCACCCCTTCCCCTGCTCTCGTTGCGGCGTGACTTCGCTTCTGCCTTCTGATATCTGTTCACGGCACGCATCAAAAATCGATCGTCAACGAGATGTTGGGGATGGGGACGGGGATCTGCGGAATCGTGTTACGCTTTATCCCGTCTTCCTCGAACTCGAAGAAGTAAAACCAGATGTTCTCGCGCGCATAGGCGTTGATCACCTGAAGTTGAAGCTCATACTGCGCAAAGCCGAAGAAGCCGGCGCGGCGCGTGAGGCCAAGGTCGAGCCGGTGGTAGACCGGCAGGCGCCGGTTGTTGTACCGCGTGACGAGGACTTCCCGCCCGCCGACGAAAGGATCATCGACGGTGGCATATTGCCCCAGGGGCTCGGTGTACGCCTGGCCCGTGCCCAGTGTAAACGCCGCTGTGGCTCGCCAGCTTTTCGACAAGCGATAGAAGCCGACGAGGTCGATGTCGTGCGTGCGATCGTACTTCGGGGCGTAGTATTCGCCGTCGTTCACGTCGGCAAAACGCCTCCGGGTCACGCCGAACGTATATCCCACAAATCCGGTGAAACGGCCGCGCGTCTTGTCGGCGAAAAGCTCGAGGCCGTAGGCGTACCCTTCCCCAAAACGAAACAGGTCGCGGTATGGAAGTCCGGATGCGTCGGCGATGAACGGATCCAGATCGAACAGCTGCCGCATCGTTCTTCCGTAGACCTCGACGTCGAGATTGTAGCCGCCAGGGAACGTCGTCTTCATCCCCATCCCCACCTGATCGCCATAGGCCGGCGGCACGCCCTCGCCTGTGGTGAGCCACAGGTCAAATCCGGAAAAGAGCTCGCTTGTGATCAGCGTCAGGAACTGGTTGTAGCGGCCGTAGCCCACCTGAAAGCGCGTGAGCGGGTTGGGACGGTACTCGACATTGACCCTCGGCTCGAGCCGGAAGTCATTGCTCGACCCGAAGTAGTTGCCGCGCAGCCCCACTTGCACCTGAAAGCGGCTGCCCAGCGAGATCAGGTCCTCGGCGTAGAACGAGGCGTATGTGCTGGGAAGTTGCTCGGCGAGCGACTCCTGCTGATCGAACGCCTCGTTCAGCGTGAACTCAAATCGCCCGGCGAAGAATCCGGCGCGGAGGCGGTGGATATCCGTCGCGCGGAAGTCGAGGTCGCCGCGAGCCGAGAAATCGAGCACGAGGTTCTCGCGCGAAAACTCGGTGCCGCCGAGTTCGAATATCGGCTCTGAGAAATATCGCGAGCCGGCCAGCGAGAACGTCGAGAAGAGCCGTGGCGAAAAAAGATGCACCCACGACACCGCCAGCGTCTGATTGCCGTACGCGATGTCGATGGTGGCATCGTCGAATAATTGGAGCTGGAGCTTATCGCGGCCGCCGTAAAAGGCTACTGACAGCCGGTCATCCCTGGACAAGTCAAAGTTGACCTTCCCGTTGACGTCGTAAAAATAGAACTGATTGGGGATGCCGTCGATGTCTTGATTACGTAGCACGGCGAGGAGGGGCTCGAGCGTGGAGCGGCGGACGGCCAGCATGTAGGATCCGCCGCTGAAAGGCCCCTCGATCATGGCGCGCGAAGCAAGGAGTCCCACGGACATCGTGCCGTCTAACGACCGCCGGTTGCCGTCCTTATTGTAGACGTCGACCACGGAGCCGAGGCGCCCACCGTACTCAGCCGGGTAGTTGCCTTTGTAGAGCCGGACGTCCTTGATGGCATCCGGGTTGAACGTCGAGAAGAAGCCGAAGAAGTGGGTCGGGTTGTAGACCGTGTTGCGGTCGAGCAAGATGAGTGTCTGATCGGGGCCGCCGCCGCGGATGTACAATCCGCTCGAGAAATCAGACGCGGCCTTCACGCCGGGCAAGAATTGGAGTGACCGGAAGACGTCGGGCTCGAAGACCGTCGGCAGCTCTCGCACCACCTGCGTCTGCAACCGCGTGCTGCCGATCCTGCGCGCCTCCTCTTCCTCAATCGCATCCGCAGTGACGGTTACTTCATCGATGGCCACGCCTTCGGGCTGAAGTTCAATATCGAGCCGGAGCGTTTCGCCGGTTTCAAGATCGATCTCGATGACGGCGTCGCGGTAGCCGATAAAGCTCGCCACGATCACCTGACGGCCTGGTGGCACGCCGCTGATATTGTAATAGCCGGACGTATTGGTAGCCGTGCCGAGCGACGTCCCGCGAACCACCACGTTCGCCAGGATCATGGTCTCCGCCGTCTCCGCGTCGCGGACGAATCCGCTGATTGTCGTCTGCTGCCCGAAGACTTCCGCCGTCCCTAGGGTCAGCAGAAGCGATGCGACCACCAATCGAAAATGAATCATATAAGGTCTCTGGGCTCTGCATCCTCAATTAATCCCCTACACTCATCAATCTGCACAGCACCGCTACGGGGTGGCTAATAACGCGTTGCGTAATGCGCGACGACAAATTCAAGCATACGCAGATTTATGAGTGCGTCAAGAGCGGCTCTTCGGCCACCTGCTCTAATAAATTATCGAAGTCATCTACGTGCACGCGCCAATCGAGCTTGGCCGGAATCGACCGCAACGACTCCGCCGGCAGTGGTCTGTCCTTCCCGCTCAGGAGTCGCTTAAGGATGTGGAAGAGCTCGTCTTCATCCTCATACAGACACGGCGCATGGAGGAGCGGCCGGTGCAATGCCTCGGGAATGAGTTCGGGATAGCTGACGCGGTTCGGCAGCAGCGGATGGCAGCCGCAGTAGATGGCCTCCATCATGGCGATGCCGAAGAACTCGTGGCGGGCCGTCGAGACGACAATATCCGCCCGGTGGAGCAGGCGGCTGTACTCCTCGAAGTCCTCGGCATAGCCGTAATGCACGATGCGCTCGGCGTAGCGCTCGAACGCTTGATCGAACTCCTGTGGCTGCTCGTTGAAGTGCTCGCCGGCAAGGATCAGTCTGAACGACGCCCCAACGTCGTCGAGGCGGTTCATCACCCGGAAAAAGGCGCCGGGGTTCTTGTCGTACTCCCAGCGGTGATTCCACAGGATGATGGGCACGCGGGAGGACGGTTGCCACTCGCGCTGGTAATCCTCCGGGCGGTGTTTGTCGTGCGCGGCAAGGTTGATGCCCAGGTGCAGGACTTCGCTGCGCTCCCGGATGCGCCTGACCGAATTCAGGTGGGTATAGTCCGGAAACATCCGGAGCAGCGCCGGCAGCGCATCGTGGAACGATTTGAAATGATACGTTGAGTTGAAAACAACGCGGTCGGCCGCGAGGCACGACAGGTAGTTGATGTAGGCGTACGTGTAATCGCGCTCTTCGTTGGGCGGCAGCGGATATGTGAGCTGATTTTCGTGGAAGTAGAGCACGACCGGCACATGCGATAAATGCGGCCGCGTCAATGCGATAAAGGCCGGCAGGTTGACCATGCTGCTGGCAAGGATCACATCGGGAATGAAGCCCCGTTCGTGCGCGTCAAGTGCTTTGCGAGCGAGCGTCACCGCCCCGCCCTGCATCCGCCATTTCCAGAAGCGGGCGGCCATTGTCAGCGCCTCGCAGTTGTGCCGGCTGTGTTCGACAAAGCCGTCGAGGAAGTTGCGGTGCGACCCGCCGTACCATGGTTCGAGAACGAGGACGTTCATGCGGGGCGAAGTGGGTTATTCGGAAGCACCGGCCGCGGCCTCGAGCTCGGCACGCAGCTCCGCCTCTTCCTCCTCCGTCGTTGGCCGTACAATCGAGATAGCACGCACCTGCAGGTTCTCTCGCAGCTTGGCGTCTCGAACCTCCTCGGCGGTAATCATCTTCTCCTGGCCGCCGTTAATGCGGATGGTCCGCGTTGCCATTTTAATGGTTACCGGCCGCTCGTCGGTGTTCTTAACGATCATGCCGCGTCGTGTTCTTGCCATGCCGTACCCCTTGAACCAGGCTCTTGTAATCCAACCTTGCGAAAGCGCCGAACCGGCGTCTTGACGATGATACGGTTTTCCACTGACTAGCGGACGA
>CAZRTY010000108.1:0-6495 GCA_964603055.1 uncultured Rhodothermales bacterium
CGATCGATGTCGTGCTCGGACGTACGCTTGACGACGCCGCCGAACACCGTGTCGACGCCGGGCCCGAAATCGCCGAGTTCGAGCTCGTATCGTTCGAGAACACGCGCAACAGAGCGCTCCAGGAGCGTGGCGGATGCTCGGGGGAAGATGCCCGGCATCTCGATGCCCATCCACTCATAGACCTGGCGGAACTGAGCGAAGTATGATATCTCGCCCGGACCGGCTACGTAGAATGCCGTCGGCAGCAGGTAGTCCTGCATGAGCGGCCGCATCACGACGTTCGGGCTAAAACACTCGGGCTGCTCCTCGAGCCTGCGAAGGATTTCCTCGCGGCTCCAGCGCTCACTGCGTCCGCGAAGGACGAACTCGTCTCCGTCTACATCGATCGGTGCGCGGACCGTCTCCTCCATCCAGAAGAGATTTGTGGGACGGGAATGCACCTGCGCGTGGTAATCCGCCTCCAGCTTCGACCCGGCATCGTTGACGAATTCTGATGTCGTCTCGGGCGACGTCAGCTCACGTTCAAACAAGGGCGCCGTGATCTTCTTCAGCGCCGGATCGTCCGGGTTCATGTAGACGAGGCCGCGATCTCCGATGAGATGCTTCATCCACAGAACAAACGCATCCTCGAGCGAGCGTCCGGGTTCGTACGCCTCGCGCAGCGCCGCCATCAGATCATCATGATAGTCAGACGGCATCAGAGCAGCATCGACTTCATCCAGCACCTCGACGATGCCGTCTCCAAGCACAAGCCGGCCAACCGGGCCGTTGAAATCGCCGAGATCCGGCGCGTAGGTTATCCGCTTCAGTTCGTGCCCCTCGAGAATCGCCGTGGAAGCAATCTCCTCGAAGTCGTGGTCTTCCCCTTCGACCCAGAATACGGGGACGACCTTCCGGTTGGTCTGCTTCGACAGTTCGTCGGCCAGCCGGATGGTGGTTAGCGTCTTGTACACCGTGTATAGCGCGCCGCCGAAGAGCCCGACCTGTTGCCCGGTAACCACGGCGACGGTATCGCTGTCGCCAAGTGCACGCGCGTTCTCGATGGTCGACTCGGGCATTCCCCAGCGCTCATTCTGAGCGGCGAGGATTTCGCCGACGTCGGCGTGCACCTTGTGCGCGGCGGCCGTCCGAGCTACCTGCGCTATGCGATCGCCCTCATTCCGATAATCAACCGCGTAATAGTCGCCCAGGCGTTCGAAGTCATAGGCATAATCCCGCACCAGACGTGGGAATCCTGGGAGGTCGGCAAATGAGATGCGGTCGGTAGCGGGCGTGTTGGTTTGGGACATTAGCGCGGGGCCTGCGCGGTTCGGTGAGGCGTGATTAATAGAAAGCGGCTGGTTGGTCAGCCGTAAAAACTGATTCCATAAAAAGGGCGAAGCGACCTGCGTTGACGCATGCGGCCGCTCCGCCTTCGATGGCTTTCGTGGTGAATGCCACGTCAGTTCTGCTGGTCGCCGCGGATTCGCTGGATCTCGTCGCGAAGCCGGGCGGCCTGCTCGTAGTCTTCTTCGGAGATCGCCTTTTCGAGCTGGCGCTCCATCCGCTCGAGGTGGCTCATCGACGAGCTCTCTTCCTCCTCGGGCTCGCGCGCCATCGCCGCGGGCTCGCCTTCTTCCTCGGCAGGGATGCCGGCTTCCTCCAGTACACTTGGCGAGACGTAAATCGGCGCCTCGACACGAACGGCCAGTGCCACCGCGTCGCTGGGGCGCGCGTCGAGCTGTCCTTCAGAGCCGTTATGGACGAAGCGGATCTTGGCGAAGAACGTGCCCTCACGCAGCTCATCGATCACGATATCCGTCACGTCAGCACCGACGGCTTCGAGCGTGTCACGAAGCAAATCGTGCGTCATCGGGCGCGGCGGCTGAATCTTCTCGAGCTCGAGCGCAATGGCCTGCGCCTCGAAGGCTCCGATGATGATGGGCAGACGACGATTGCCATCGACCTCCCCAAGAACCAGCGCATATGCACCGCCGCTGGACGGACTCGTGGACAAGCCGATGATGTCAACCTGCGTATAATCCATTACTTAAGACGTCGTGATAAAATGGTTGGCGCTCCCATGATCCTCAGATCATCCCAGCGTGCGCTTCAACGCGAGCTGAAATGCCTTGTTCTCAGCCGGCGTCCCCGCGTTCACGCGCAGATATCCCTCCAGTTCTGGGTATCCGGACATATTCCGCACAAGTACACCTTCCGCTGCCATCTGCTCGAGAAGAAGCCCCGGATTGGTGCCCGTCTTGAACAGAAAGAAGTTGGCGGCGGTCGGTACGTACTCGACACCGTCCATCTCATCCAGTATCGACTCAAGCTCGTCGCGGCCGGCACGGATTGCATCGAGTTGGCGGCGAATGAGTTCCGGCCGGCGAAGTAGCGCAAGTGCTATTTCTTCCGAAAACCGGTCGACCATGAACGGCAGCCGCGACTTCATGAGCTCCGCGATGATATCGGGATGGGCAATCAGATATCCGATGCGTGAGCCGGCAAGCCCCATCGCCTTCGAGAACGTCCGCACGATGACGAGATTCGGATGCTCATCGAGCAAAGTCGTTGCCGGGGGCTCGTCGTTGAATTCCCAGTACGCTTCGTCCACCACGGCAAGTCCGGGAGCCGCCGCCACGAGCGATTCGATGTCGCCAATGGGCATGGCAAGTCCCGTCGGATTGTTGGGCGACGTCAGGATGACGAGCGGCGGTTGTTCGCGCCGGATGGCCGCGTGCAGGCCTTCGACATCGAACGAGAGGTCGTCGCGTGGCGCCACCTGAACCGGCCGGCCGCCGTGCATCCGCACGACGCTTGCGTACAGCGAGAACATCGGCCGAGGCAGCACCACGGGCGTTCCCGGCTCGACCGTAGCCAGCACCAGCGTGTGGCTCAGCTCATTCGAACCGTTCCCCACCAGAATATATTCGGGAGGCAGGCTGAGCGTCTCCGCAAGTGCATCGCGGAGTGCCCAGGGCTGTTCTTTGGGATAGCGGTTGACAGGGATGGAGAGAAATCGCTCGACGAGTTCAGACTTGAGCTCGGCCGGGAGGTCGTACGGGCTCTCGTTCTGGTTGAGCTTGACCTCGGGCTCCGGCCCGCTGCCGACGATGTACGGCTTCTCGGCACGAATAGCCTGGCGAATGGCTTCCACGGCAGCCGTGCGCCGATCGGTGGATGACGTCGTGTCTTGCATATGCAAATTGAGCGAGATCGAGTTCAGTCGGTCTTGTTGAGCCGGCGGAGGCGTGCTTCGACGGCCGCGGCATGCGCCTCAAGGCCTTCTCCCCGGGCGAACGTGGCCACGCGCGGGCCGGTTTGCGCAAGGCGCTGGGCCGTGTACGCGATGATCGACTGATGCCGAAGAAAATCGCCGACCGACAGCGCCGAGGCATACCGCGCCGTACCTCCGGTAGGCAGCACGTGATTGGGCCCCGCAAGATAGTCGCCGACGGGCTCCGACGAGTATGGGCCAAGAAAGATCGCACCCGCGTGACGGATCGATGGAAGCACCTCCCACGGCGCCTCAACCATCAGCTCGAGGTGCTCCGGTGCCAGCTCATTGACGCACGACACCGCATCGTCGAGGGACGACGCTACGACAATCGCGCCGAAGTCTTTAAGGGATGTGCGCGCGATTTCATTCCGCGGCAAGGCCGGCAACTGGCGCTCGAGCTCCGTGACGACGTCCTGACCGAGACGGCGGTCGGTCGTTACGAAGACGGCCGATGCCCGCTCGTCGTGCTCGGCTTGCGACAGAAGGTCCGCGGCGACGAACTCGGCATCCGCCGAGGCATCAGCGAGGATCACGATCTCGCTCGGCCCTGCGATCGAGTCGATGTCGACGCGTCCAAACACCTGCCGTTTCGCCATCGCAACGTAGGCGTTGCCCGGCCCCACAACCTTACCGACAGCCGGGATCGTTTCGGTGCCGTATGCGAGCGCCCCGATTGCCTGCGCGCCGCCTGTTGCATACACCTCGTCAATCCCAAGAAAATGAGCCGCGGCCAGTACCGCCGCCGGCGGCAGGCCGTCAGGCTGCGGCGGCGACGCGATGGCGATGTGCTCAACGCCGGCAATCTGCGCCGGGATGACGTTCATCAACACGCTCGACGGATAGGCTGCCGTACCGCCCGGCACGTAGAGCCCCACGCGCTCCATCGGTACCACCCGCTGGCCGAGCATCACGCCGTCGCCATCCTCCACAAACCACGACTTCTCTCGCTGATGTTCGTGGAACCGGCGGATAGCTGCGGCCGCGTCCTTGATCACGTCCATCAACTCGGCGTCCACGCCTTCCGCCGCTGCTGCGAGGGCGTCGGCAGATATCCGCAGCGACGTCGGCCGCACGCCGTCGAACCGCTCGGTGTAATCGAGCACGGCCTCATCCCCCCTCTCCTCCACGTCCTGCAGGATCTCCCTCACACGCTTCTCGACCTCGGGGTCGAATGAGCCGAAACGCCCCAGAATCCGCTTCAGCGTGCGATGGCGATCGTCGAAATCAACGAGTTGGATCAACTCCTCGGGCATATCCTCGTGGCGGTGAGTGCAATGATTGACCACGGAACGCACGCCATGCGCGCATCCTGGTGATCCGGGCGGCCGCCAATTTCCGGCATGGCCATGAAAGGCCAAAATGAAAGAACCCCGATCAATTGCTCGACCGGGGTTCCACACAATCTTGAAGGAAGCACCTAGACGCTGGTGTCATCCGTTACCGGCAGATCGGGCAGGTTCTCAAACTCATAGTCAGGAAGCTGCTCTTCCTTGATATGGTTGATGGCCTCGTGCAGCGCGCTCACGAATTTGCCGAAATCCTCCTTGTACAGGAAGAGTTTGTGCTTCTCGTAGCTCGACTCATCGACGCGCTTGCTTTCCGTAATCGTGAGGAAAAAGTCCTCGCCCGACCGCGTCGACTTCACGTCGAAGAAATACGTGCGCTTACCTGCCGGCACGCGTTTAGAATAGACTTCATCCCGATACTTATTGCCGCGGGATCTACCGTCCCCACTTCCATAGCCGCCACCATCAAAGTGGTTATGGCTCTGAAGCTCCTCGTTGCTCATCGATCGACCTCTTCAGTTACTCCGTTAACCTGTCCCTGCGAACGTCTTGACTCCCTGGCCCCAGCACCTTGTAACAACTCCGTAATAAGGGCGAGTTTAAAGAACCGGGCGCTAAGGCGCAATTGAGATGGACGCCGGAAGCGTCCTCTCGGCTATTATCGGCCGCAATCTCAGCTTCTAAATCGGCTGTGGCGGGAATCAGGTATAACCACTCGATGAGGTCGGCGAGTGGGCGCTCACTCAGAAGCTTCGAGACGAAGCACCATGCGGACCAACGTCTCCAGCCGACTCCGAACCTGGCGCCCCACTTCGAGCACGTCTTCGTGCATCAGCGGCGCGGCGGAGAGCCCGGCCGCCGGATTCGTTATCGTTGAAATCCCCAGAACCTTGATACCGTAATACGCTGCCTGGATGACTTCCGGGACGGTGCTCATGCCAACGGCATCGGCGCCGAGGCGCGCGAAAGCACGGATTTCAGCCGGTGTTTCGTACGACGGACCCATCGCCCAGATGTAGGTACCGCGCCGTGTGGGGATACCGGCCTCGAGCGCCGCCTGCTCGGCGCGGTCGGTCCAGTCGGGATCGTACGGGGCCGACATATCGGGGAAGCGAGGTCCGCCATCGACGTTTGGACCCACCAGTGGGTTGGCAAAGGCGAGGTTGATGTGGTCGGTGATGAACATCAGTGTGCCCGGCGTATAGCGCGGATTAATCCCCCCGGCGGCGTTCGTAATCACCAGTTTCTGCACACCGAGCGCGTGGAGAAGGCGAATGGGGAATGACAGCGCGCGTGGGTCGTGGCCTTCGTAATAGTGCACGCGGCCTTGCAGCACCACGATGTCGACGCCTTCGAGGCTGCCGAAGACGATGCGGCCCCGGTGCCCTTCGACGGTGGACGCGGGATAGCCGGGTAACTCCGATGTATCGAACGCGACGGCGTCGTCAGCCGAGTCGGCCAGTGCGCCGAGACCTGAGCCGAGGATGAGGCCAATATGAGGACGCCGCTGCTCAGTGCGGCGGATGATCTCCACGGCTTCGGCTACGTCGGGAGCGACTTCGGCGGGCGATTGGTCCATCGTGATCTCACCTGGCTGTCGTTAGCGGATTAGCGCAAGATACGATCCCCGCTTACATGCCCGTGAACGGCAGAGAGGTGAATGGCCGAGAGGCGTGAACGCCCTTTGCCGCGCCATCACTCACCACTCAAACCTCAGACTCAGAACCCAAACCTCACTACTCGGAACCGCCCACCGACGTATCCTCGGCATTAACGTCGGAATCGTGCACAACTGCATCCGGCATCATTTGCATTTCAGCAACAGACTTTCAACGCGTTATGACAGCCGAGTGGCTCGATCTGATGCAGTGGCCCGCCATGGTCGCCAGTGTGGTGGCGGCGTGGCTGATCGCCTCTCAGCAAGAATTGCGGCGAGAAATCGGCTTCTGG
>CAZRTY010000109.1:0-6443 GCA_964603055.1 uncultured Rhodothermales bacterium
AACCAACCCGGAGGCGAGAAAGCCCGTGCTTCGGCGGCCGACTCAAACTCCACCTCCACCATCATCAATCCTTCCAGCCGCCCCTCGAACACATCGACCTCGGCTTTCAACTCCCCGATCGGCACCACATGGCGCGTCTTCTCGAGCGATATCGCCTCCGCCTCGCCCCACAGCGCATCAAATTCCGAGGCCGTCATCGGTAACTCGACTTCCGTCCTCACCTCCCCCCTTCCCTTCTTGATCGCCAGCCGGTACACGTCCCCCTCTCGCCGCAGCCGGACTGTCAGCGCGCGCTCATCGTCAATCACCAGATAGCCCTGCCGATACTTCGTGCCGGCAGCCAGACTCACCTCCGGCGGCAGCTTGTCGACCAGATACTTGCGCTCGATTTCGTGATGCGGCATGGGCGTAGCGTGCGAATGTTCATTGCGAGGCTGGCAAGTTACGCACCGCTCACCACCCGGCCTTTAACGCAATGTTGTCAAGCGTCCATTAGACGGCGGTTCAACGATGAGCTGTTTGTTTTGTGGGAACCGGGTTCGGCCTCGCCGCGGTTCGCTGCCTTGCACCGGGACGCCGATGGCGTGCGCCCCGCCCCACAGCTCTTGTTACAACCATTCGGACGCAGAGATTGACGGTGGTCAGTCACGGATCGCAGTCTGATTCTCAAAGACCCGTTAGTCGCACCATCAACACGTCGTGCCCCGGCACGACGGCCGTAAAGGTCTCAGCCGTCGTTCCACGATCGACCTTTTCCCAGAGATCTCGGATGCTGTACGTCACCGAATTGAAGCGTGCTTCGTGGCCGAAATCCGGATCTACCACATCCTCTGAGGCGAAGTCGAACAACACGTCGACCGGCACGAGCGTTCGATTCAGCAGCGTCATCGCCCAGTCGCCATCGCTCAGCGGCTTGAACCAGTACTCCACGCCGTCGCGCACGGCATACTTGAATCCCTGCACGCCGAGCGAGTCCTGGTTCACCGCGATCACGTCGGCGTTCGTCAGAATCTCGACTGTCTCAGGCGTCATCGAGCGCAGGTCGTTGCCGGCGATGAGTGGCGCCGCAAGCATGCTCCACATCGTAAAGTGAGCTCGGTCTTCGTGGACGTGTTCGAGGTTGCCGACCTCCAGCATATCGGGATCATTCCAGTGATCCGGGCCCGCGTAGGCGCGCAGACCTTCTTGCATATCGAGAATCTGCAACACGCCGAAGCTTTGCCACGTGCCGTGATCCACAATACAATCGAAGCAACTCGTGATGTCGCCCGTGGTGCGCCACAGGTGGCCCACGTCTTGTGCCCACTCCCACGGCTGATTGTCGCCCCACTCGCACAAGCTGAACACGACGGGCCGCCCGGCCGATGCCAGTGCTTCGCGCATCGTGGTGTACGCGCCGACCGCCGACAATCCCTCGGTGGCGCACCAGTCATACTTCAGGTAATCCACACCCCACGACGCATAGGTCAACGCATCCTGATATTCATATCCACGGCTGCCGGGCCGCCCGCCACAGGTCTCCCACCCGGCATCCGAGTAGATGCCGAACTTCAGGCCCTTGGAATGAACGTAGTCGGCCAGCGACTTCATGCCCGACGGAAAGCGTTCGGGGTCGGGTTGGATAAAGCCCAGGCTGTCACGCGTTCCATGCCAGCAGTCGTCCAGATTCAGGTAAACGTAGCCGGCATCGCGCATGCCTGAGTCGACCATAGCGTCGGCCATCTCGCGGATCAACGTCTCGTCGATGTCGCAAGCAAATGTATTCCAGCTATTCCACCCCATCGGTGGCGTCGGCGCGAGCCCGTCAAACTTCTGGGCCTGGACCGGCTGCGCGATGATCGATACGCCGATGAGTAGCAGTATGTAGGACAGCGGCCGCATAAGATGACTCGAGTAGTGCCGAGGAGGAATGCAAAGCGCTTTTTTGACGAGTGCGGAAGGCTGCGCGACAAAACATAATCCATGGCGCACATTTATTCAATTTGATTTATTAATGTAGGGGGATTGGGAGGCGGGTTCCTTCCCTGTGTAATCAACTCACTTCTGGCGGATCAACATGAAGACGTTTCCCGATGGGTTCATCTGGGGCTCGGCCACGTCGGCTTACCAAATTGAGGGGGCATGGAAAGAGGCAGGCAAGGGGCTGTCGATATGGGACGTCTTCGCACACACGCCCGGAAAAATTAGTGGCGGCGATAACGGTGACATCGCGACCGATCATTACCATCGCTTCGGGGAAGATGTCGACCTCATGGCCGGCGCAGGGCTCAATGCATACCGGTTTTCGATTTCGTGGTCGCGCATCTTGCCGGCCGGCTACGGAGCTGTTAATCCGGACGGCATCCGATTTTATTCGGAGCTGATCGACGCGTTGCTCGACCGCGGCATCACCCCATGGGTCACGCTTTTCCACTGGGATCTACCCGCCGCGCTTCAGTTCGAGCACGACGGCTGGCTGGGTGAGCAGACGCCCGAGTTTTTTCGGGATTACGCGGATGTTTGTTTTGAGCACTTCGGCGACCGCGTCAAGCACTGGATCACCATCAACGAGCCGTGGGTGGCGGCCATGCTTGGCTATGGCCAGGGCACGTTTGCGCCGGGACGTGTCTCTCGCTCCGAGCCGTATCAAGCGGCGCATCAGCTATTACGCGCGCACGGCTTTGCCGCCGAGCGCTATCGCGAGAAGTACCAGCCGCATCAGCACGGCATCATCGGGATGGCCAACAACTGCGATTGGCGAGAGCCGGCGACCGACAGTCCGGCCGACGCCGAAGCGGCCGAACGTGCACTCGAGTTCTATCTCGGGTGGTTCGCCGATCCCCTCTACCACGGCGACTATCCCGAATCGATGCGCATGCGTGTTGGCGACCGCCTGCCGACGTTCGCTCCTGAGGACCGGGCGCGTATCCAGGGCTCATGCGATTTCTTCGGCCTCAACCATTACAACACGATGTACGCCGCACACCAGGACGGCGGCGAACAGGCCGATGTGTACGGTAACGGCGGCATCTCCGAAGATCAGGACGTTGCGTTGTCGGTGGATCCTGAGTGGAAGCTCTCGGCGATGAAGTGGGCCATCGTGCCATGGGGATGCCGCAAACTGCTCGAATGGATCGATGCACGCTACGACAAGCCCGACATCTACATCACCGAAAACGGGTGCGCCACGGATGATATCGTCGTCGATGGCGCGGTTGATGACCAGGCTCGGATCCATTACCTCGCCTCCTATCTCGATGCATGCCGGCAGGCCATCGAAAATGGCGTACAACTCAAGGGATACTTCCTCTGGTCGCTGCTGGATAATTTCGAGTGGGCGCACGGATACTCGAAGCGTTTCGGCGCCGTCTACGTCGACTTCGAGACACGCGAGCGCATTCCAAAAGCATCATTGAAATGGTACGCTGACGTCATCAACCGGAACGGAATCCCTGGCTGACGCCCGAATCCACAATCCCTCTCAATATGACACAGCCCACGGTCACAGGCGCAGGTACGGCGATCGCATCACCGCCCCACAGACGCCTCGGCGCCGGCGAAAAGATTGGCTACGCCCTCGGAGACACAGCCACCAACTTCGTTTGGCGCGCCGTCATCGTCTTCCTGCCGTTCTATCTCACGGAGGCCGCCGGTATCGGTGCTGCCGCCGTCGGCGTGCTGCTACTG
The DNA here is from genome assembly GCA_964603055.1 of uncultured Rhodothermales bacterium. Classification (GTDB taxonomy): domain Bacteria; phylum Bacteroidota; class Rhodothermia; order Rhodothermales; family CAZKDQ01; genus CAZRTY01. The sequence goes on from CAZRTY010000109.1 coordinate 3,667, forward strand.
GTCTGCCGCGTGTGGGACGGCGTATCAGACCTGGCGATGGGCGCCGTTGCCGATCGCACGCACACGAGATGGGGCAAATTCCGGCCCTGGATTTTGTGGATGGCCGTGCCGTTCGGCGTGATGGGCGTGCTGACGTTCACCGCTCCGGACCTCGGCCCGACCGGGCGCCTCGTCTATGCCTACATCACGTACAGCCTGCTCATCCTGTTCTATACGATGAGCAATGTGCCGTACAACTCCCTCATGGGTGTGATGTCCGCGAACCCGGCCGAGCGCGGTAACATCTCCTCATATCGATTTTTCTTCGCCTTCTTGGGCGGGCTGTTTTTGCAGGGATTCACGCCTTCGCTGGTCGCGGCCGTCGGCGATCCTTCCGCCGCAGCGCTTCGAGCGGCGGCGGCACGAAGTGCGGATGGCGTCTTGTCAGTGTTCGAGAGCCTGTACTACGGCGCTTTGAACGGCCTGGCGACGTTCTTCAACACGCCCTTCTGGTATGGACTTTTCGGCCAGAACACGGCGTTTCCCTACTCGGCATCGATGACGTTCTTCGGCGCGATTGCCATCGTGCTGTTCATCATCACCTTCCTCACGACCCGCGAGCGCATACAGCCGGTTCGAACCGAGCAAGCCTCCGTCCGCCGCGACATCGGCGATCTCGTGCGAAATGTGCCGTGGCTGATTCTGTTCGTCTTCGGCATCCTCTTCGTCACGTTCACGACGCTCAAGAACAGCGTCATCATGTACTACTTCACGTACTACGTGGGCAGCGTCGAACTCGCCGGTCTCTTCATGGTGATCAACCTGCTGGGTGCGATGGCAGGCGCCGCAGCAACCGGCATCCTCGTGCGCTACATGAGCAAACGAACCCTCATGATAGCGTCGATTTTCATTGGAATCGGCAGTTCCCTGCTGCTATACCTCCCCGGTCCGGAGGACATCGTGTTGATGTTCGTCTTCGGTACGCTCACCGAGTTTTCGACCGGCCCCATGGTGACGCTTTTCTTCGCGATGCTGGCGGACACGGCTGATTACTCCGAATGGAAGACAAACCGACGTGCCACCGGACTCTTCTACTCAGCCGGCACGGTCGCGATGAAGTTCGGCTCGGGTGTGGGCGGCGCGCTCACGGGCTTTCTGCTCGCGGCGTTCGGATACGTTGCCGCAAGCGAGGCCGTCATGGTCCAGGCCGACAGCGCCATACACGGAATCCGCATTTTGATCTCTATCGTGCCCGCGATCGTCGCCGTACTCATGCTCATCGCCTTCGCGTTCTACCGGCTCGACGAGTCGCTGCTCACGAAAATCGAGCACGATCTCGCCGCCCGCCGCGCGGCCGCGGCAGGTGACTCGCTCGCTTGAATGACCCGGTCGGCCGCGGGATCATCAAGGCAGCCGCTCATGCGATGATGAGTGTGCGTTGCCGATGGCGCGCAAGTCAATCCATCCGGCAGAAAACTCTGCGAGAGGCGTGTGAAATTAGACCACGCTTCGAAGTATCAGACGCTCCGCTTGTTTAGCCTTGGAGCTGCATGTGCGTTGGAAGCACGTCTCCCCTACCGCGTGCATGTTTTGACCTGTTCGTTTTTCGTGTCCGGCACGTGCTTGTGTTGATTGGCGGCACCGACCGGCGAGCCGTCTCATCTAACGCGTCAAAATGTCCCTGAGCGACGATTTTAACATTCCCGTGCTGGTCGACAAGCTCGGCGGCACGTCGATCTCCACGCCTGAGCGCTTCGAAAACGCAATCTCGGTTGCCCTGAGCGGGGAAGACCGCGAATGTCGACGCATCATCGTGGTATCTGCGCTGGGTGGCGTAACAGATCAGCTCATCAAGACGATCGATGAGGCGCTGTCTCGTTCAGGGAAGCACGGCACGCTCGTCGAGGACATCATCAGCCGGCATAAAGACCTGCTGGAAGCAGTGGCCAAGCCCGACGAAGTGCCGTCGGTGCTGGCTGAGCTCGATGACGTCTGGCGAGAACTGCAGGAATTGCTCGACGGCGTTTATCTGTTGAGGGAATGCACGCCCCGCAGTCGGGATGCCGTCCTCAGCATCGGCGAGCGCGCTGCCGTGCCGATATTTGCAGCGGCCCTCCGCGCCCACGGACATCGTACGCGCACCTATGACGCGCGTGAGTTCATCATCACCGATGAGCGCTACGGCAATGCCGGCGTCCTGTTTGAGGAGTCGAAGCCTCGCGTCATCGAAGCATTCGCCGACGCCTCGCCGGACGAGATAGGCGTCGTCACCGGATTCATCGGCGCGACGCCGCGCGCGGTCATCACCACGCTCGGCCGGTCGGGCAGCGACTACACCGCAACCGTTATCGGCAGCATACTTAATGCCGAGCAGGTTGTGATCTGGACGGATGTGGACGGCGTTCTCTCGGCCGATCCGCAACTCGTACCCGAAGCATTCACACTTCCCGAGCTCTCGTACCGTGAAGCGGCCGAGCTTGCCTACTTCGGCGCCAAGGTGTTGCATCCGCGTACAATGCGCCCGCTGCAGGTCAACAAGATTCCGCTGCTGATCCGCAACACGATGCAGCCGGAGTCTTCCGGAACACGGATCTCCGGTGATGTCTCGCAGCGCGACGGCCACGTCAAGGCCGTCACGTCGATCCGCAACGTCGCCGTTGTGATGTTGGAAGGAACCGGACTGATGGGTGTGCCGGGCATTTCGGCGCGGGCATTTGGTGCGCTCGCATCGCGCGGCATCAACATTTACATGATTTCGCAGGCGTCGTCAGAGCAGAGTCTGTGCGCGGTCGTCTCGA
>CAZRTY010000110.1:0-6427 GCA_964603055.1 uncultured Rhodothermales bacterium
GCTCGCTCCGTTCATCGTCATCGCATTTCTTGGGATTTCCGGCTTTGCCGGCGCCTTCGCCGCGCGTGGCGACTCGAAAACGGTTGCCGTTATCGATCACACCGATCGAATTGCACCTCGTCTCGATGGCCACGAGCACGACCAGGTCACGTTCATGGTGAGCGACCAATCGGAAGACTCGCTCCAGGCGGCCGTGCGCCGAGGCGACTTCGACGGCTATGTGGTGATCCCGGCTGAGGCGCTGGATGGCGCGGGCCAGATGACGTATTACTCGAGCAGCGGCGGCGGGCTCACGTTCGGCAGCCGATTGCAGGGTGTCATCAACCGTGTGATCGAAGAAGAACGGCTCGAACTGGCAGACGCACCGCCGGCAGTTGTCGAGATTCTGCGAACGAACGTCCCGCTACGCAGCCTCACGCTGACCGAAGAAGGTACCTCGGGCGACACGTCGATCGCATCATCGGCATTCGGCTATGTGATCGGGTTCATCATCTACATGGCGATGTTCATTTACGGCAGCATCGTCATCCAGGGGGTCGTCGAGGAAAAGCAGTCGCGCGTAGTCGAGGTCATCGTATCGTCGGTGCGGCCCTTCGACCTGCTGATGGGCAAGGTGCTGGGTATCGGCGCGGTCGGGCTCCTTCAGATGACCGTCTGGTGCCTGATGCTGGTTGGTGCGCTGACGTTCGGGGGAATCGTTGCCGCAGGCTTCATCAACCCGGCCGACCTGGATCTGCCAACCGATGCATCGCAGGAGATGGTGCTCGATGCCGCCGGAATCGCGTTGCCGACGATATCTCCCGTCGTATTTATTGGCTTCCTCCTCTTCTTTCTGCTGGGTTATTTGTTCTATGCCAGCCTGTTCGCCACCGTGGCCGCCGCCGTTGAGCAGCCTCAGGATGCGCAGACACTCATGCTGCCCATCACGGTCCCGATCATCGTCGCGCTGATCTTCATCGGGTTTCTCATCGAGAGCCCGAACTCCGCGCTGTCAGTTGTTCTTTCCCTCATCCCCTTCTTCTCCCCCATCCTGATGGTGGTGCGGCTTGCGGTGACGTCCGTTCCAGCGTGGCAGGTGCTGTTGTCGCTGTCGCTGCTCGCCGGATCGTTCATCGCCGCGATATGGTTCACCGCGCGCGTCTACCGCATCGGGATTCTGATGTATGGGAAGAAAGCGGGCTTCAAGGACATCATCCGATGGGCGCGCCAGCCGTAGGCCGCCCGCCGATCGCGTCATTACATAAAAAAAACGCCTCCGGCTCCGAAGAACCGAAGGCGTCGCGAGCACCTGATCCGATCCCACACGGGTTTTCGCTCGCGGTTTGGTCTGCTCAAACGGTAGCCGGTTCGAGGCGTGCCGACCGCCGCTTCCTGCTTGCGATTCTCGTGGCTCGAGGAAAGAGGATGTTGTTCTCGAGATGCAGGTGGCGTCGCAGGTCCTGTTCGAACAAATGGACTCCCGTGTAGAACGCCCTGTACGTATTGCAAGCGTGTTCGGGCGCTTGATAATCGTCCGTCAACACTCTCAAGCGGCGCACCACTTCACCGAGCCGCTCATGTTCGTCGGCATAATCGGCGATTACATTCAGCAGCAAATCTGTCTGGTCGGGGCGCCGGCTTGCAGAGCGCTCGCTCTGCCGGATCTGCGGGAAGAGCAGTTCCTCCTCATTCACCATGTGGTGATTAACTGTTGACGCGAGCTCTCGGATGAGTGCGTCGATGTCGAACAGGTGAGGATCCTGGTGGCCATGAACGTCCGCCACCTTTTCTGCAAACCGCAGCAGCACCGGGAGCTGCTCCCGAACAAACGCATGGTGGACGCGCTCGATATATTCCGTCAGGAAGGAAAGCGGCCACTGCTCCGGTCGAACGTCAGCGTCGGCGTGCTGCTCGTCTAACTGGGCGAGCTTATGTTCAACCTCGTCGACGTCGACGCCGCGCTCGATGCAGGCCTCCTCAAGCGTTCGCCGACCACCGCAGCACGCGTCGATATCGTATCTCATCAGAATCGTCGCATGGCGGTAGTCTGCCGCAACGATCTCGCCTATCGTCTTTTCAGGTATCGTCTTTTCTGAAATCATCTTTCCGATAAAGTCTGCATCCCTACAATCACATTCATTGATATCGGGCCAGGTCTTAATCCGATTTCGCGAGACGGAAGAGGGCATCTGCAGCGTCAGCGCCGTCGAGGTCGAGTCCTTTCTGCTGATGGACGATGACGCCCGACGGATCCAGAATCGATATGATGTTGGAGTGGGCAAACTGGCCATCACTCTCCTTCCGATAGCGGATTCCCAGCATGGCCGCGAGCGACCGAACCTGGGAGCTGGATCCGGTAACGAGGGTCCATTTATCGGCATCGAGTCTGTGTGCCTCGGCAAATCTCGCCATCTGGGCCGGCGTGTCACGCTCAGGATCAAGGCTCACGAGAAGAAAACGCACATCTTCGGCGACTTCAGGGGACAGATGAGATGCCACCCGCTTCATGTCGCGCACGATCATCGGGCACGCGTAGCCGCAGTTCGTAAAGATCATCGATACGAGCACCGGGTGTCCTTCGTACGAAGCCAGCCGGATGCGCTCATTGTCTTGCGTCGTCCATTCATCCGTCAGCCAGTAGACAGAATCATCCGACGGATCGATATACTCGGGCTCGGCAGCGACCGTGGGAGACTCGGCGACGGCGCGTGAATCCAGCACCTTAATCCCATCGATCCACATGCCGGAGTCGGCGACGTGATATGTAAAGGAGACGGCATCCCCGGCAGCAAGTCCGCTTGATGACACACCTTCGCCAAGGTTAAACGGCATCGTCATCGCGGCCATGTACCCGCGAATTTCCTCGTGATCGACCACGAGCGTCCGGCCGTCATTGCGGACCTCCACAATGCGCCCGCGTACGTCGTACGTTTTCTCATTCGATTGCTCGATTGCTGCCTCACCGTCGGTCTTCCACAGATCACCTGACGAGCAGCCGGTGGCCATAACGATCAGGCCGCAAAGCAGGAGCACGGATCGAAGGTTTCTCATCATTCCGATACCTCAGCAAGAATTTGTGGGATGTCGGCCGCGACACGAAATCCAAGCGACCGCACTGTGTACCGGGCCTCGAGACCCGCGCGGAAGGCGAAACGGATGAAGCCGGCGTAATCCGTCACGTCGGCTGCGCCGATCGAGCCGCTCCCGCAGAAAAGCTTGAGATCCATATCCACATTCTCACGCGAATCGCCGGAGACGATACCCTCGTTGAAATCCTCCACCCACTCCCACACCAGGCCGTGCATATCCCAGACACCGTAATGGTTCTCATACACCGAGCCCACGGAACGGTCGGATGCATTTCGGGGCCGGCTGTACCAGTCGACAATACGGGCGCGGTACGCCGGATCTTCCATGCCTACCGGCGAATCCTCACTCGCCATCGCAACGACTTCCCATTCGGCCGTCGTCGGGAGGCGCATGCCTCTCCAGTCGGCATAGGCACGGGCAGCAAACCAAGAAACGTTAATAACGGGTGAGTCGGCCAACTCGGGTGCGTACGACGTATCGCCCGACCAGTGGCTGAGATAGCCGTCGTCGGCAAATACAGGAGGGATGTTCGACCGCTGCCAGCGTGGATTCGCTTTGACGAACTCCAGATACTGCGCGTTGGTCACCGGCAGCCGCTCGATGTAAAATGGCGCAACCTGCTGTGAGTCGTCTTCGGTGCCGGTCTCGTACAAGGGCTCGTAGGTGCCGCCGGGGATGTAGGCAAGACCTTCGGGCGCCGTTGTGTGGGAAGCGGGCTGGGCATTGCCATCATCCATCCAGTAACGCGTGGCACCGGCCGTGATGAGCATCAAGACAGTCAGCGCAGCAATTCCGTAGGCTCTCATGTGCGACCCCATATCGGATCCAGAGGAAACACACCCGGCCCGCCGCAGCGAGCCGGATGCACTGTCAACTGCCGATCAACTTACTGGCGTGCGGCCGTCACGCTGGGCGGAACGTAGTCCTGCACGCGGATCCGCTCGGAGAAGATGTCGGTGTTCTTCGGTCCGACGACGTCGAGGGTGCCGATTGCGCCTTTGTTGAACGCGCGGAAGATGGCGTGATCGACGAGCGTATAGCGGCCGGGGACGTCCACTTCAAACTCAACGATCGTTGCACCACCTGCGGGGATCGACGTGGTCTGCACGTTCTTCTGCGTGACCTGAGTACCGGCTTCGCCGTAGACGCGGTCGAAGATCTCGCCGATCACGTGGAAGGATGACGTCAGGTTCGGGCCGGCGTTTCCGAAGTAGATGCGGACGGTCTCGCCAACGGCGGCCTGAAGTGCCCGCGGCCCGGTAAGTGCGTCAACACCACCGTTGAAGACTACGTAGTCGGGGTTTTCGGCAAGCGCCTTATCCAGCGAGAACTCCTGCAGTCCTTTCTCCTTAAATCCACCTACCGTGTAGAACTCGCTCTGCATCACATAATATTCGCGGTCTACCGGCGGCATGCCCTCTTTCGGGTCGACGACGATCATGCCGTACATACCGTTGGCAACGTGGAGCCCGACCGGTGCCGTTGCACAGTGGTACACGTACAGGCCGGGGCTCGTTGCGCGGAAGGAAAACGTGGCTTCCTTGCCGGGAACGACAAGCGTGGCTTCAGCGCCACCACCCGTTCCGGTGACCGAGTGCAAGTCGATGTTGTGCGGAAGCTGGTTATCCGGGTGGTTCTTCATCGTCAGCTCCACGAGGTCGCCTTCGCGGACGCGGATCATCGGGCCCGGAACCTCATCACCGAACGTCCAGAACGTGTACTGAACGCCGTCGGCGAGTTCCTTCACAACCTCTGTCACCTCGAGATCGACGATGACTTTCGTTGCGTGGTTACGTGTGATGACGGGCGGCACTTCGGGAGCGTATGTGATCGTCGCATACTCGACGCCGCTTACGGGAGGTAATTTGACGGAGGAGCGGGCATTTTCATCGACAACAGCCTTTTCGACGTTGCCGTAAATGCGCGGGGCGACTTCCGCTACCGATTCGAGCGCGGCTGGTACGACGGCGGAGGACGTAGCTTGTGAGATCGAGTTACTGGTTTCTGTGCCACATGCACCGACCAGGACTGCGATCGCGAGAAGTAGAGCCGCTAACGGGGTGGTATTCAGGATTCGTTTCATGGTATTGCGAGCTGTGTGGGATCAGTATCGTATTTCAGACTCTCTTGTCCGAATACACCGCATGATATTCCATGGCGGTGTCAAGGTTCGATTAATCCGTGCTCACCGTGCTATTTGCACGGTTTGTTCATACTGATGAGGCCATCATGAATCGCGGAATCGCCGCGCCATCGAGCGCAGTTCGTCGGCCTCCAGAATGCGCACCGGTTCTTTTTGCCAGGTGACGCTTTCGAGCAATGCGTCGGCGACGTCAGCAGCCGCTATCGGACGATATTTTCCTCGCATCACAAATCGCAAGTGCTTGGCGAGGTCCTCTCCGAATCGACTCTCATCTCGCTCACCGAGCAACAACGTGGGACGCGCCAGCGTGAGACGATCGAATCCTGCTTTCCGCAGGTCTTGTTCGACTTCGCCTTTCACCCGGCTATAGAATATGCGGGATTCCGGATCGGCGCCCATCGAGCTTACGAGTATAAAATGGCGGGCTCCCCAGTCTCGTACGTGCCGGGCCAGCGCGAGCGGGTAGTCATGATCGACGGCGCGGAATCGGGCCTTCCCTCCCGCCCGTTTCATGGTCGTGCCAAGCGCGCAGATGACAACGTCGACGTCGGCCCAGCCCGTCGACGCATTCAGCGCGTCATAATCGATCACGTGCTGCTCAACGGATTCCACGACGTCGTTCGGCAGCACATCGTCGGACAAGCGTCGTCGGCCAATCGTGACGATCCGCCCGAAGCGGGGCGAGGCGACGGCCGATTTCACGACGTGCCGGCCGACGAGTCCGGTCGCACCGGCGATCAATAGGGATGGTCGTCCAGCCATAAGATTCGGCCCGTCTTAGTCTTCGACATGAATCGATCGACAGAGGAAACCAGTAGCGCCTCCTCCCAACCAATGTAGGGCAAAAAGAAAAGCCCGAATGGCGTATGCCACCCGGGCTGATCCCTGGAAGAAGAAAAAATCAGTTACGCGAGCCTATCTGGCCTACCGCAACGCGCAGGCGGTTACGGGCTCTCTGCAGCGCTGCCGCGGCCTCTTCACGCTGCGCGTCATCCAGCGCACTGCTTACCGACTGCTTTGCACGCTCCTCGGCGGCTCGGGCGCGCTCAACGTCGATCTCAGTGGCAGGTTCAACCGTTTCGGCCAGTACTGTGACTCGGTTGTCTACAACTTCAACGAATCCGCCGCTCGTCGCATACGCGATGCGCTCGCCATCGGATGACGTGACGAATATCGGCCCGACTTCAAAAGCGGCGATCATCGGCGCGTGATTGG
>CAZRTY010000111.1:0-6288 GCA_964603055.1 uncultured Rhodothermales bacterium
GGTCCGGCGAGGTGCACGATCCGGCGATGGCCGAGCTCGATCAGGTGTGCGGCGGCCGTCTGCGATGCCTGGACGTTATCGATGCTCACCACGTAGGCGTGGAGGCCCTGCACGTGCTCGAGCAGCGTAAACGGAAATCCCGATCGACGAAGTAAGAACAGATGAGACAGATCGACCCGCTCATGGAGTACGGGAGCCACGATGACGCCCTTCATCTGGCGGTGCCGGAAGGTCTCTATCAGCTCGCCTTCCTTCGAAAAGTCTCCGCCCGACGAACTCACGAACGTCATATACCCCGCTTCCTCAAACGCTTCAGTCGCGCCGATCACCACCTCGGCGTAGAACGGATTGTCCATCTCCTTCACAACGAATCCCACTCCGGGGTCGATGCCGGGAGGATCGATGATGGTCGACCCCAGACTGCGCGCAGCCGCCATCGGCGTGTAGCCAAGCCGGTCGATCACCTCGAGGACGCGCCGGCGCGTGGGCTCACGCACCGTCGGCCGATCATTGATTACGGCCGATACGGTGCCCGTCGATACCCCGGCGTGCCGCGCCACATCACGGATGGTTACGCGCCTTTCTGCCATTTCGAAAACCGCGAGTTATGAAACGGTTCAATGTTCATTACGAATGTGCTCGAATATACTCGGTCGGGCTTAGGGATCAAAGGAAAAGCGATTTTGGTGTGATTTACGCGGCTGATCGCAGTCATTGCTTTCAATTGGATGGGCGCGCAGCTATTTTATCGTTTCAGCCGTTCATATGACATCATCCGCGGCGCGACCGCGTTTGTCCGGCCTCTCTGATGTGTATCACTTAATCGAGATCAATTATGCCATTAGCCGATCTTAGGCCGCAGGCCAAACAGCGTACTCCGGACGAGCTGGTTAAACATCTGAACGAGTTCGAACTCAACCTTGGTTTCACCGCCGGAATCTGGATCCTGTCGCCGGCCGACTCTCGTTTCCATGGACGCTACAAGAAGGACGTTCCGCTCGAAGCCCGGCTCGAAACGGCGGCTTCGCTCAAGGACTACGGCCTCGTAGCGCTTGAGGCGCATTATCCGAACGAGGTCAACGAAGACAACTTGCAGCTCTGGCTCGACTTCCAGCGCGACACGGGCATCCGGCTGCTTACCGTCATCCCCCATCTATTCTACGACGCCCAGTTCGAGTTCGGCTCGCTGTCGAACCCGGATGACGCCGTTCGCCGCGTGGCCATCGAGCGTGTAACGCGTTCCCTCGCCATGGCCAAGGAAATCGACGCCGACTTTTCCGTTGTTTGGCCGGGCATCGATGGTTACGAGAATCCGTTTGGGATCGACTTGACGGGTATGCGCCGTCGGTTTGCGGAGGGAATGGCTGAAGCGATGGACGCCGCGCCGGGAATGCGCATCGCGTTTGAGCCCAAGCCGTACGAGCCGCGCGGACGCATTCTCTACGGCCTCACCCCGGAAGGCGTGATGTTGGGTCAGCAAGTGGAGTCGATGCTTGAGAATGAGGAGAACCGTCGCCTGCTCGACGAAGGTCATAAGCTGTTCTGCATGAACCCGGAAATCGGGCACGTGCACATGGGCTTCGAGGATCTCCCCTACGCGCTCTCATGGCCGCTTTCGGAAGGCCGTCTTGCGCATACGCACTGGAACAGCCAGCCCCTGGGCAACTACGATCAGGACCTCAACGTCGGTGCCGTCTCTCCCGAGCAGCTCGAGGCCGGTATGTACGTCCTCAAGATGTACGGCTACGAAGGTCTCTTCGGTATCGACATCAACCCGGAGCGCATGCCCGCAGACGTTGCGCTGAAGATTTCCATGGACGCCCTGCGTGCAGCCAACGATCGTGTGAACTCGTTCGATCACGAGCGGATCATCGAGGCAACGACGAAGCCCGCCGAGAATCGCGGATTCATCGAAGCCTATCTGATCAGGGCACGCGCCGCGAATCCGGATAAGTTACCTTCAATCGAAGATTCACTGCGTACGCATGAATCGTGACCCGTCGGTGAGGCCATCCTTCCCGGCCTCACCTTGAAGGTGCGTTAAACGTCGCGCGGGCGCTTGGCTCGCGCGATGTAAATAGTTTACCCTCATCATCGATCAGACCCGGTATTATGGCGCTCTTCCTCGGAATCGACGTCTCAACGACCGCCACCAAAGCGCTGCTCATCGACGAGAAAGGCGGCGTCGTGGCTGTGGGCTCCACGCCCCACAAGCTCTCAACGCCTCGGCATCTCTGGAGCGAGCAGGACCCACATGAATGGTGGGAAGCCACGCAAACCAGCATCCGCAAGGCGCTGCAGGAAAGTGGTGCGAATGCTGATGACGTCAAGGCCGTGGGCCTGACCGGACAGATGCACGGACTCGTACTGCTCGACGAGAGCGGTAGCGTTCTGCGTCCGGCCATGCTGTGGAACGACGGGCGGGCGTCGAAGGAGTGCCAATGGCTGCGGGACACGATCGGTCTCGATGAACTCGTGAGCATCACCGGTAACAATGCGTATGAGGGATTCACGGCACCCAAGCTGCTCTGGGTGAAGAACAATGAACCGGACGTTTTCGCGCGGGTGCGGCAGATCTTGCTGCCGAAGGATTACGTGCGCTACCGCCTGACAGGTGAATATGCCACGGACCGTGCCGGTGCAGGTGGTACGCTCTTCCTCGATGTGACCACGCGCGACTGGTCGGAACGCATCGTCGAGGCTTCGGGCATCTCTCGCGATTGGCTGCCGCCGACGCATGAAGGGCCGGAGGTTACGGGCGGCATCAGCCAGGAAGTCGCGGATGCGACGGGTCTCAAGGCGGGCACGCCAGTCGTTGCCGGCGGAGGGGACCAGGCCGCTCAAGCCGTTGGCGTCGGCGCCGTAGAGAGCGGAATCATGGCGCTTACGCTCGGCACATCGGGCGTGGTCTTCGCCCCGTCGGATACGGCTGCCATTGCCCCTCAGGGTCGGGCGCACGCCTTTCCCCATGCCGTACCTGGACGCTGGCACATGATGGGCGTAATGCTGTCTGCCGCCGGCAGTCTGCAGTGGCATAAGGACACGTTTGCACCAGAGATCTCGTTCGACGCGATGCTGGCCGAGGCCAATGACGTTCCACCCGGCTCCGAGAATTTGCTCTTCATGCCCTACTTGTCGGGCGAGCGCACGCCGCATGCCAACCCGCACGCTACGGGCGCCTTCCTCGGATTTACGCTCCGTCACAAGCGCGGTCACGCAACGCGCGCCGTGATCGAAGGTGTTTCGTTCGGACTGAAGGACAACTTCGAGTTGCTTTATGAGTCGGGCGTGCCCGCTCCGCGCGAGGTTCGTGTCTCCGGTGGCGGTGCGCGCAGCAAATTGTGGAGGCAGATCCTGGCCGACGTGCTCAACGTTCCACTCGTGAGCGTGCAAACGACCGAAGGTGCCGCTTACGGCGCTGCCCTCTTGGCGGGAGTCGGCGCAGGCGCATGGCCATCCGTCGAAGAAGCGTGTGCGGCAACCATTAAAACCACGCCCTCGGCAGAACCTGATCCTGAAGGTGTGGAAGCGTATCTTGAAACGTATAACCGTTTCAAACGGCTTTACCCTGTGGTATCGCCGCTGTATGAGTCGGCCTGAATAGCCACGGCCACGAGTATCCTGTTGAAGAAATACGAAGAGAGATAACTTATGAGTCACCCGAGTAATGCTCCGAGCGTCGAAGCGTCAAGCAACGGCGATATCGAAACGCTTAGCATCAATACGATTCGTTTCCTCTCGGCCGATGGTGTCGAGCGCGCAAAGAGCGGCCACCCGGGCATGCCCATGGGAATGGCACCCGCCGCATACGTGCTGTGGTCACAGCACATGAAGCACAACCCGGCCGACCCCGACTGGCCAGACCGAGACAGGTTCATCCTTTCGGCCGGACACGGCTCGATGCTGCTCTACTCCCTGCTGCACCTGAGCGGGTACCGTGCCTTTACGATGGATCAGCTGAAGAACTTCCGTCAGTGGGGAAGCCTTACGGCCGGCCATCCAGAGAACTTCCTATCGAACGCGATCGAGACGACGACCGGTCCGCTTGGACAGGGATTCGCGAACGGTGTCGGCATGGCCATCGCCGAGAAATTCCTGGCCGCCCAGTTCAATAAGGACGGCGTCAACGTGGTGGACCATTACACGTACGGCATCTGCTCGGATGGCGACTTGATGGAGGGCATCTCGCACGAAGCCGCTTCGCTGGCCGGCCACCTGGGCCTCGGCAAGCTAATCTTCCTCTATGACGACAACAAGATTTCGATCGATGGCTCGACCGATCTGTCGTTCACCGAGGACGTCGGCAAACGTTTCGAAGCATACAACTGGCAGGTGCTGCATGTAGCGGATGGCAACGATACGGAAGCGATCGACGCCGCGATCCGCGAAGCCAAGGCCGATACCGAGCGCCCGACGCTCATCTCCGTTCGTACGGTGATCGGATACGGGTCTCCGAACAAGGCAGGAACCTCATCCGCGCACGGCGAACCGCTTGGCGAAGAAGAACTGCGCCTGTCGAAAAAGAATCTCGGTTGGCCGGAAGACCGTCAATTCTACGTTCCGGACGGCGTCTACGAGCACATGCGCGACCGCATGCTCGAGGACGGCGGCAAGCTTCAGAAGGAGTGGCAGGAGCGTATGGATGCGTACGCCAAGAGTCATTCCGACGATGCCGCGCGCCTGCGTCAGTGGCTCTCGAATGAGCTTCCTGAAGGATGGGAAGATGCGCTGCCGGTCTTCGAAGCCGATCCAAAAGGAATGGCCACGCGTGCATCGAGCGGAAAAGTTCTGGGTGCACTGGGCCCTGTCCTTCCCCAGCTCATTGGAGGCTCGGCTGACCTCACGCCGTCGAACAAAACTGACATCAAAGGCCGCGACGACTTCCAGAAGGACTCCCCGAATGGCGCCTACATCCGCTGGGGTGTTCGCGAGCATGCCATGGCGTCGGCGGGCAATGGCATCGCCCTCCACGGCGGGCTCATTCCCTACGGTGGGACGTTCCTCATCTTCTCGGATTACATGCGGCCGGCCGTACGCCTCGCCGCGTTGATGGGCACCCGGCAGGTCTTCGTCTTTACGCACGATTCGATTGGTCTCGGCGAGGACGGCCCCACCCACCAGCCGATCGAGCACGTGATGTCACTCCGCGCGATTCCGGGATTAACGGTGCTTCGCCCGGCGGATGCAAACGAGGTTACCGAGGCGTGGCGCGTCGCCATCACGAGTGATGGGCCGACCGCACTTGCGCTAACGCGTCAGAACCTGCCGACAATCGATCGATCGAAGTATGGATCGGCCGAAGGCGTTCGCCGCGGCGCCTATGTCGTCCGCGATGCCGAGGGCACGCCGGACGTCATCTTGATCGGCACCGGTAGCGAACTCCAGCTTTGCCTTGACGCCGCCGAGCAGCTCGCCAATGATGGTGTGCAAGCCCGCGTGGTCAGCATGCCTTCCTGGGAGTTGTTCGAGAAGCAGGACAAAGCTTACCGCGAGGAGGTGCTTCCGCCCGCAATCACCGCCCGTGTGGCTGTCGAAGCCGGAACGACCTTCGGATGGGAACGCTACGTCGGACTCGAGGGTCGAATTATCGGTATGCGCCGCTTTGGTGCATCTGCGCCAGCCGAGAAGCTATTCGAGGAATATGGCTTTACGGTCGACAACGTAGTAAGCGTCGCTCGCGAAGCGGCCGGAAAGTGATTTAACACCTGTCATTTAGACTGATAGACTCATGAAATTTTTCGTCGACACAGCCGATCTCGATGAGATCCGCGAAGCTAACGACATGGGCGTCCTCGACGGCGTCACCACCAACCCGTCTCTGATGAATAAAGTCGGCGGCGTAGACTTCCACGAGCACATCTATAAGATCTGCGAACTCGTGGACGGAGACGTCTCGGCCGAGGTCACCGCGACCGATTACGATGGCATCATGAGCGAGGGCCACACCCTGGCCGAGATCCACAAGAACGTGGTCGTGAAGGTGCCGCTTATCCTCGATGGCATTAAGGCCATCAAGAGCTTTACCGAGGAGGGGATTCGCACGAACTGTACGCTGTGCTTCTCACCCACGCAGGCACTCATCGCCGCCAAGGCCGGCGCCACCTACATCAGCCCGTTCGTGGGCCGTCTCGATGATATCTCGACCAACGGCATGGAGTTGATCCATCAGGTCGTGCAGATCTACGAGAACTACGGTTACGAGACCCAGGTGCTCGCCGCCTCGCTTCGCCACCCGATGCACGTCGTGGAGTCGGCACTGGCCGGTGCCCACGTCGGCACGATGCCGCT
>CAZRTY010000112.1:0-2915 GCA_964603055.1 uncultured Rhodothermales bacterium
TCGGGTCGATGTCTTCGCCGTCGATGATCTCGCTGATCTCCACTCGATCGGTTTTCTCCGGCCGTATCGACGCCAGTTCCTCCTGACTGAACGGCAGGTACTGGCCGTCGCCCAGTTCAAGCGCTTTGACGGTCTCTCCCCATTCAATCTTATCGTCGCAGCCGTCGCAGTACCGTTCGTAATGAACGGGAGTCATGCACTGCTTGCAGAGCAGTTTGAAGCTGACGCTCTGGGTGCTGACGGCCGTGTAGAGCTTGATGGGGATACTCACGAGACCGAAGGAAATGGTGCCGTTCCAGACGGAGCGCATGGTCGTGCCGGGTTTGGTGATCGGTATGGGCACGCATATACGCTCTGGAGCGAGGTTCTGGAGCCCGGCAGGCTGTAACTCTTCCGGACAAACGACGCATTTGCGCGCACAGCGGGGTGTTCCGCCCCGGCGGTGGGCTGCTGCCCAGATCATCCCCTCCGCACAGCATGGTTTCTTCATGCAACCAGTTGAGCGCTCGGACTGTAGACGAGCCCGAAACTTAGAAAACGAGTAAAGTTTTAAGCGTACCATTTGGAAGACACGCACATGGCGGTATCGAATACTGAAGTAGACAGCGTGCGGAAACGGATCGCAGACGAGGCTTTGCGCCTCTTTCTGCGGTACGGCGTGCGCAGCGTAAAGATGGACGACATCGCGTCTGAGCTGCGCATCTCTAAACGCACGATCTACGAGCATTACGCAGACAAGGACGAGCTGCTAAGCGTCTGCTTGAAAGCAGAGCTGGAGCAGCAGCAGCAGGCGCGGGAGGAGATTCTCGAATCGGCAGACAACGTCATCGAAGGTCTTTTCGGCGTGATGAACCACGTTGCCGAATCGACGCGCGACGTTAATCCCAACCTCTTCCGAGAGGTTGAGCGCTTCCATCCGCGTGTTCTCAAGCAGGTATATGGGACGTTCGTTCGAGAACGGAATGAGCGTACGAAGCGGCTGATCGAGAAGGGAATCGCCGAGGGACTCTTCCTCCCTTCGACCAGTGCCACTGTCATGACCCAGCTGCTCTTCATCCAGTTCGAGGCACTCTCTCGCGTCGACAACAACGTGTTCGACGACTATGTGCCTGCTCAGATCGTGCGGATCATCTTGATCAATTTCATGCGTGGCATTTCTACGCATGAAGGCCGCGAGCTGGTTGATTCGCTCGCTGATAAATAAGTACCAGACCACTCTATGAAAAGGATCATCCACTGGGCCGCGCGCTCGGCCCTGCTGTTCATATTGCTACCGGCGTACGTACTGCCGGCGCGAGCGCAGACATCGGTGACGCTGCAGGAAGCGATCGAGATGGCGCGGGACAACAGTCAGCGCATTCGTCAGGCATACGAGGACGTTCGACGCTCTTCGCTCGCGGTCAGCGAGGGCCAGGCCGGGCGATTACCAACGCTGTCGGCTGATGGTCGTTACGTGAACAACGTTCAGACGCCCGTCATCTTCCTGCCCGAAGGAAGTCCGTTCGGAACGGTTCTGCGCACCGGAATGAGGCATAACGTGAACCTGAACGCTCAGGCGGCTGTGCCTGTGTACAATGCGCAGCTCAACCGAAGCATCGATCTGGCACGCGCCGCTCGCAATCTGAACGACGTCATTCTCGAAGTGACGGAGCGCGAGGTTGAGATCGAGGTTCAGCGCGCGTTCCTGAGCGGGCTGCTGACTCGTGAGGCGCGTGACGTACTCGAATCCAGCTACCAAACGCGGCTCGATAACCTCGAGCTGATTCGGTCGATGTACGAAGAGGGAATCTCTCCCGAGTATGATCTCATCCGGATCGAGGTGCAGGTCGAGAATATGCAGCCGGAGCTCATACGCGCGCGTAACGACCATGAGGGCGCGCTGAACTATGTGAAGCTGCTGACGGGCATCCCCGTCGAAACCGATATCTCGCTCGACGGAACGCTGGCCGACCTCTTCGCCTCCATCCCGAACATTGTGTTCGAGGCGGATTTCAGCGACAACCCAAATGTGGTGCAGCTCGAGGCGCAGCGAGAACTCGTTGAACACCAGATCGCGATTGAGCGCGCGGCCTACCTGCCCAGCCTTTCGGCGTTCGGTAACTATACGATCCAGTCGCAGAGCAACGACCTCGACATCACCGACTACAATTGGGTCACGTCGGCATCGGTTGGTCTCCAGGTTTCCATCCCAATCTTCGACCGGTCACGACGCTTTCGGGTCGAGCAGGCCGAGGTCGACCGCAATCAGCTCGAGATTCAGCACGATTTCCTGCTTGAGTCCCTCCGCGCGGAGTTCCAAACCACGGCCAGCCGCCTGCAGCAGGTCGAGCAATCGATCGAAGCACAGCAGCGCAACGTGGCGCAGGCGGAACGTGGCTTGAGAATTGCGCGGGTTAGCTATGAGAACGGTGTTCACAGCGTCGTCGATGTGAACGACGCCGAACTGGCTCTTACGGAAGCCCGCCTCAATTACACCAACGTCCTGTCAGAATACGTCAACGCCGTCCTCGACATCGAGAACCTGCTTGGCCGTTCGTTGAGCGGCTCTTGATCACCCACTGATTACTAAGTCATGAAAGGAAATAAAAAATTATACATCGCCATTCCGGTAGTCCTTCTTGTGGTCGTGCTGGTCATTGTGCTGACTACGGGCAATGGAGGGGCGGGTGAGGCGACTGCCGGCGGCACAACCGAGGCAGCCTCGCCGGTGCGCGTCACGTCGCTGGCGGATATGACGCTTCCTCAGACGGTCACCTATACAGGGACGATCGAAGCCTGGGAGCAGGCTTTCGTCACCGCACCGGGCGGCGCGCGGATCGAGGAGATCATGGTATCGGAGGGTGCACGCGTTCAGCGCGGGCAGGTGCTCGTCCGGATGGAGAACGCCAACCTGTATCAGGCGGAGATCCAGATGC
>CAZRTY010000112.1:3015-6247 GCA_964603055.1 uncultured Rhodothermales bacterium
CAGGTGCTCGTCCGGATGGAGAACGCCAACCTGTATCAGGCGGAGATCCAGATGCAACAGGCCAGGAACGACATGGAGCGGCTCGAGCGGCTTGTGGAAGTCGGGTCTGTCGCCCGTCAGCAGGCCGAGCAGGCGCGGCTTCAGTATGAAACGCTGGCCGCCAACGTGCAGACGTTGCAACAGAACACGAACCTGCGATCCCCCATCAGCGGCGTCGTCACCGACAAGTACTTCGTCGACGGCGAGCTTTACATGCCGGGAGGTGGCGCGCCGTCCATCGTCACCGTGATGCAGACGAACCCGCTGAAAGTAGTCGTGAATGTGTCTGAGCGGTACTTCCCATACATCCGCGAGGGCATGCGCGCCGCCGTCCGGCTCGACACCTATGGCGACCGTACGTTCGCAGGCAGCGTTGGGAAGGTATTGCCGACGGTAAGCCCGGACAGCCGCACATTCAGGGTTGAAATACGCATCGACAATAACGAGCAGATGCTGAGCCCCGGCATGTTCGCGCGCGTGCAACTCGACATCGGCGAGGTCTCGGGTTCGTTCCTACCTCGCACGGCGGTTCAGCAGGTGCGTGGGTCCGACGACCACTTTGTGTACGTGGTGGAAGACAGCGTGGCCGTCAGGCGGACGATCCAGGTTGGGGAGCCGTTCGAGCAGTACCGTCAGATCATCAGCGGACTCGATGCCAGCGAGATAATTGTTGAAGAAGGCGCCGGTCGTCTCGATGACGGCAGCAAAGTGAGAATCGTGGAGTGAGGGACGGACTTCGAGGGGATCGTCATGCTCGACGAGCACTAATGTCGACGCAGGAACTCCCCCGGACGAGCCTTCGCGCAGATTAGATATTAGAAGCAGATGAACTTATTTCGCATAGCCGTTGCCCGGCCGATTGCCACCTCGATGGTCTTTATCGCCATCATTGTGTTCGGCGTCTTCTCCTACATCCGGCTGCCGCTTGACCTATTCCCCGAGGTCGAGAACCCGGTGATCACGGTGATCACTACGTACCAGGGGTCGGGCGCGCTGGAGATCGAGAAAAACGTCACCGATCATCTCGAGGCGTCGCTCAGCACCGTGCCGAACCTCAAGGAGATGACATCGAACTCCGTCGACAACGTCTCGACGATTATGATGGAGTTCGAGTACGGCATCAACCTCGACGAAGCCGCCAACGACATTCGGGACGTCCTCGGCCGCACGACTCGGCTCTTGCCGGATGATGTGGACGAGCCGTTCCTCTTCAAATTCTCGTCATCGGCGATCCCGGTCATCGTGTTCTCTGCGACGGCCGATCAGAGCTATGCCGACTTCGAGAATATCCTGGATGATCGTCTGGTCGGACCGCTCAACAGGATTCCGGGCGTGGGCGCCGTCAACATCTACGGCGCGCCCATCCGCCAGGTCGAAGTCGTGGTCGACCCGCAGCGCTTCGAGGCGTACGGCCTCGACATTCAGCAAGTGGCACAGGTACTCGCCGCCGAAAACCTGATCTACCCTGCGGGGCAGATCGACATGGGGCCGAACAGCCTCAACCTGCGCGTCAACGGAGAGTTTGTCACCACTGAAGAGATCGGCGACGTTGTTCTTGCCAACCGCGAAGGCCGCATCGT
Organism: uncultured Rhodothermales bacterium; assembly: GCA_964603055.1. Classification (GTDB taxonomy): domain Bacteria; phylum Bacteroidota; class Rhodothermia; order Rhodothermales; family CAZKDQ01; genus CAZRTY01. Next base: position 4,635 of record CAZRTY010000112.1, read on the forward strand.
GTACCTGCACGAAGTGGCGACGATTCGCGACAGTTTTGCCGACGAGACGGCCATCAGCCGCGTCAATGGCCGCCAGGGCGTCACTTTGACAATTCAGAAGCAGACTGACGCCAACACGGTCCAGGTCGCTCGAGAGGTGATGAACCGGCTTCCATCCCTGATGGAATCATTGCCACCTGACGTCGAACTGAACCTCATCTTCGACACCTCTGAGTTCATCACGGACTCGATCAACAACCTGGCCGGCGTCATTTTCTACGCCGTCCTGTTCGTTGTGCTGGTTGTGCTCGTCTTCCTGCGCCAGTGGCGTGCCACGCTCATCATCGCTGCGACGATCCCCATCTCGCTCGTCGTTGCGTTTATCTACCTCGCACTAACGGGCGGCACACTCAACATCATCTCGTTGTCGTCGCTGTCGATTGCGCTCGGCATGGTGGTCGACGACGCCATTGTGGTGCTCGAGAACATCGCAAAGCACGTCGAACGAGGTACGCGCCCGGTTCAGGCCGCCATCTATGGCACCAGCGAGGTTGCCGTAGCTGTCGTTGCCACTACGTTGACCGTTGTAGCCGTCTTCTTGCCTCTCACGTTCATCACGGGCATGACGGGCATCTGGTTCCGAGAGCTCGGCTTCATCGTCACCGTAACGATCATTACATCGACGGTGGCTGCGCTGTCGCTGACCCCGATGATGTCGGCACTGCTGCTTCGGCGTGCAGACGAAGGCAAGCCGATGCCGAAATGGCTGAATGGCATCTCGACGGGGATTGAAAACAATCTGAACCGGCTGGACTCATTTTATGGGAAGTCACTGAGTATGGCGCTTCGTAAGCGCGGACTCGTGGTGGCCGGCGCGGGTGGTATTTTCGTACTGAGCCTTGCGCTGACGCCGTTGGTAGGCACGGAGTTCATGCCTCAGAGCGACAGCGGATGGGTGAACGTCGCGGCCGAGGTCCAGCCCGGTCGGAGCCTCGAATACACGGCCGATGTTGCCAACCGAATCGAAGATCGCGTTCGTGAGGAGATCCCCGAGGTCGAGTTGCTAAACTCAACCGCGGGATCAAGTGGAATGGGCTTTGGCGGCGGATCGACGCAGAACTCGCTCCAACTGCGCATCGGCCTCGTCGATCTTTCAGATCGGAGACGCTCGTCGTTCGAGATTGCCGACCAGGTGAGAGACATCCTCAACGATGAACCTGAACTGATCACATACAATGTGGATGCAGGTCAGGCGGCGGGCGGAGCCGCGAACCCGGTCGAGATTCATGTGCTCGGCAACGATATCGACTTGACGACGGAGATTGCTGAAGACCTGGCCGACTTCGTGCGCACGGTTGAAGGCACGCGCGACGTAGAAACGAGCCGCGGGGAGGTCCGGCCCGAGCTCGAGTTCGTATTCGATCGCGACCGCCTCTCGGCGTTCGGGCTCTCCTCGGCGGGTGTTGCGTCGACCATTCGCGGCAACATCGCCGGCCTCACCGCTACGCAGTATCGGCACGACGGCGATGAGTACGACATCGTCTTGCGATACGATGAAAGCTTGCGAAACTCGCTTACGGAGGTCGAAAACATCAGCATCCCCACGCCTACGGGACAGCGGGTGCGCGTAGTCG
>CAZRTY010000113.1:0-6199 GCA_964603055.1 uncultured Rhodothermales bacterium
CTGCTGATTGCGAAACAGAACGCCGAGCAGGTCACGATTCTGCGTTCGGCATTTCTGACGAACATGACGCACGAAATCCGAACGCCGCTAACGGTCATCCTCGGTTTCACGTCGATTCTAAGACAAGGGGTCTCATCGGGTTACCGCCGGTTCGTCGAACTGATCGAACGGTCGGGGCGGCGCCTACTGCTGATGCTGGATTCCATCCTCGACCTGGCGCAGATCGAGGCAAATACGCTCGAGCCCGTCATCGCTCGCCACAACATCGTCGATATCGTTGACAGCGTGGTCGCGGCGCTAACACCACTTGCCGAAGACAAAGGAATCGAACTAAAATCTGACCCGCCCGCGACGCTCTACTACGCGTATGCTGATGGGTCGATACTCACCCGAACCCTGAACAACCTGCTCGACAACGCGGTTAAGTTTACCGACAAGGGTTCCGTGAATGTGTGGATGGAAGAGGAGGAGGAGGACACGCTTGCTATTCATATCCGCGATACCGGCATCGGGATGTCAGAGGAATTTAAATCACGGATGTTCGACGCCTTCACGCAGGAAAGCACCGGAATCGAGCGCACCCATCAGGGCAGCGGTCTTGGACTGACTGTGTCGCGGCATCTTGTCGAACTTATCGGCGGATCACTGCAGGTGGAGAGCACGAAAGGGAAGGGAAGCCATCTGACACTGAGGCTGCGCACGGTTGAGCCGAGTACGAATGGCCATGACGAATCGTGATCGAGAGGACATCGCCACCATGTGTCTCGCGGCCGCGATGACGCTGGACGGCTATTTGAGCGATTCGGAAATGATGCGGATCGAGGAGATCCTGCGCCGTCTGGAGGCCCAGCCTACTGATCGGTTATTTCAGGAACGGTCGTTCCATACAGTCGTCGCCGATGCACTGAACCGGATGTCGGGCGACGGTGTGTCGGTTGCCTCGATCGTCAAGAATACCGCTGAGCGCCTGAGCACACGCTTATCCGCTGCACAAAAGTCGATGGTGCTCGCGGATCTGAGGGATGTAGCTCGCGCCGATGGGATCATCCTGCAGGAGGAACGCACATTCATCGAAGACCTCGCCAAGCTCTGGGGCGTTGATTCGCCCAGTGACCTCGCCGCAGACGGTGGTGAAGTCGAGTCGAGTGCCAACTGGTCGGCGCTCCACGACCTCGCGCTGATTTACCTGGTCCTGGCGCATGGCACCGATAATGAACTGAGCCGAAACGAGGTTCAGGTGATGCTGCGAAAACTGCGAGAGTGGCAGCCAGGGGTGAGCGAAAACACTATCCGCGAGGTGCTTCGCGACGCCATGGATCGGTACGCTCACGGCCCCGATCAAAACCAGGTCAGGCAATCGATTCGAAACGTGCGCGACGCCATGCCCGAAGAGCAGCGCGCGGCCGCGCTCAACGACCTCATCCAGATTGCCAATGCCGACGGCGTTTTCCTGGACGATGAGGAAGACCTTATCAACGACCTGGTGGCCGAGTGGGAAGTCGATCCCTACGTGACCTACGGGCGCCACGGACGAAAATAGACGCACAGGCGGTCTCGCTTCGAGCAGCCCGAATCACAATGAAAAACGGGACCGCCGCCGAAGCGACGATCCCGCATTTTCGTCGAGTAGGGATGTGCAGCCTGGCTTAGAAGCCCATGCCGCCGCCCATGCCACCCATTCCGCCCATAGCGGCGGCAGCGTTGGCCATGTCGTCATCTCCTTCGTCTTCGCGGTCGGCAACGACAGCTTCCGTCGTAAGGAGAAGGCTGGCAACTGAGGCAGCGTTCTCGAGCGCCGAGCGAGATACTTTCGTCGGATCGATGACACCCTGCTGAATCAGGTTACCATACTCTTCGGTACGTGCGTTGAAGCCGAAGTCGTCTGAGCCCTCGCGGACTTTCTGAACGACGATCGAGCCCTCGAGACCGGCGTTCGAGACGATCTGACGGAGCGGCTCTTCGAGCGCCCGGCGGATGATCTGGATACCGATCTTCTGGTCTTCGTTCTCGGCGTCGAGCGACTCGAGGCTGTCGAGCGCACGGAGGTAAGCCACACCACCACCCGCGATGATGCCTTCTTCGATAGCAGCGCGCGTGGCGTGCAGTGCGTCTTCGACGCGAGCCTTCTTCTCCTTCATCTCAGGCTCAGTCGCGGCACCGATCTTCAGCACGGCGACACCGCCTGACAGTTTTGCCAGGCGCTCCTGGAGCTTCTCGCGGTCGTAGTCAGACGTCGTGCTTTCGATCTGCTGCCTGATCTGTCCCGTACGAGCCTGGATCTGATCGGCTTCACCCGCACCGTCGACCACCGTGGTGTTGTCTTTGTTCAAGACGACACGCTTGGCGCGGCCCAGGTAATCGAGCGTGGCATTGTCGAGACGGTAGCCTTTCTCCTCACTGATGACCGTTCCGCCCGTGAGGATGGCGATGTCTTCGAGCATCGCTTTGCGCCGATCGCCGAAGCCCGGTGCCTTGACGGCCGCAACTTTCAGCGTGCCGCGCAGCTTGTTCACGACCATCGTTGCGAGCGCCTCGCCTTCGACGTCCTCAGCGATGACGAGCAGCGGAGCACCCGTCTGGGCGATTTTCTCGAGCACGGGAAGGAGGTCCTTCATCGTGCTGATCTTCTTGTCGTGGATCAACACGTAGGCGTCTTCGAGGACGGCCTCCATGCTATCCGGGTTCGTAACGAAGTACGGGGAGAGGTAGCCGCGGTCGAACTGCATACCTTCCACAACGTCGAGCGTCGTGTCGGTGCCTTTTGCTTCCTCGACTGTGATCACGCCGTCTTTGCCAACGCGCTCGAATGCATCCGCGATCAGCTCGCCAATGGTGGAGTCGTTGTTGGCCGAGATGGTCGCAACCTGTGCGATCTCGTTCTTGTCTTCGATGTCGCGGCTCAGCTCACGGAGGTGGGCAACAACCTTCTGGACGGCGGCGTCAATTCCGCGCTTCAGATCCATCGGGTTTGCGCCGGCGGTCACACTTTTCAGTCCGGCCTGGATGATGGCCTGTGCCAGGACGGTGGCCGTGGTGGTACCGTCGCCGGCTACGTCAGAGGTTTTGGAAGCGACCTCTTTTACCATCTGAGCGCCAACGTTCTCAAGCTTATCTTTGAGCTCGATCTCCTTGGCCACAGAGACACCGTCTTTCGTAACGGTGGGTGCACCGAATTTCTTCTCGAGGATAACGTTGCGGCCTTTCGGGCCAAGCGTCACCTTAACGGCGTTCGCAAGCGTATCGACACCGCGCTTGAGAGCCGTGCGAGCCTGCGAATCGAATAGAATTTGTTTCGCCATTGAAGTAGTTTGGTTTTCTTAAATCAGTTGATCGTTTTCCGAAGTCGGCAACGGATCGTTAAGACACAACGCCGAGGATGTCGCTCTCGCGGACGATCAGGTAGTCTTCGTTCTCGATCGTGATCTCGGTTCCGGCGTACTTACCATAAAGGACGGTGTCGCCTTCTGAGACGCTCATGTCGATCTTCGTACCGTTCTCAACGCGGCCCGGGCCAACGGCAACGACGGTTCCACGCTGAGGCTTCTCCTTAGCAGTGTCAGGGATGTAGAGCCCGCTGGAGGTCTTTTCCTCTGCGGCTTCCGGCTTCACGACGACGCGGTCGCCGAGCGGCTTGATGCTTGCCATGGATGTTTAGGCTTAGTTCGAATGATCGTTTTAGCACTCTCATGGGTAGAGTGCTAACGCTGAACATGCGGAACCACAGCGGGTTTCCGTTCTCGGCCAGACAGCGCAAGTTTCACCCTCGTTTCAACTTTTGAATGACGTACAGACCATCCCAGACCTATAACCGGAGGGGATACGTTCTGGCCGCCGGCGTGGTAGGTGCCGTATTAATTGCGGTTTTCCTTCCTCCGTTTCTCGGCGAAACTGCCGCGGGCATGATCAGCGGTGCCTTCAGTACACTGTGCCATCAGCTCCCTGACCGAACGATGGCGATCGGAGGCCGGGCTGTGGCCGTCTGCCATCGATGCGTCGGGATATACGCCGGCATCGTGGCGGCAGCGATCCTATTTCCTGCGCTGGTTCGATGGAACGAGGATCTGGTCCGATTCGCTGGACCAATCATTCTGATTGCGCTGCTTGTGCCCGGCGTCGACTGGCTGGGCGAGGTAGTCGGACTCTGGCATAATTCGTCCGCATCCCGCACCATCACAGGGTTCGTATTTGGATTTCCGGCCGGATACTATTTTACACTTGGTGTCTGTGGTGTGACTGCCCCGAGATCAACCGCGGCCACCGCGCCCTCGGCTTGAGCCGTAACATTTGAAGCGGTGCATCGTGTAGCTATCTTGGCAGAAGCGGTCGGCACAGGCAAGCGACCGTATTCTATTGGTACCCATCACCCAACAGTTTCATCATCCGCACACCCTCATGTCCCCAAAGCAACAATCTATTCTACTCGGAGCCGGGGTAGCAGCCCTGCTGTCTACTTCTTACCTGGGCCTCATCAACTGTCTCTGCTGCCTGGGCGTCATTATTGGAGGCCTCGCCGCAACGTGGCATTACACAGATTCAAACCAGTTGACCATTAAGCCGGGCGATGGGGCGGTCATGGGGTTGTCCGCCGGGGCGCTCGGGGCACTGGTTGCACTCATCTTGAACTTCGTGCTCATCAAGATGGGAATCCGCCATGATCTGGCCATGACGAACCTCATGATTGATCTGATGGGAGACAACCTGCCGCGCGAACAATACAATGAGTTGATGGCGCAGAGTGAAGCGCCGGTGCGCTTTGGTTCTTACTTCTTCGGCTTCAATCAGCTTATCGGTATTGTGGTTTCAGCTGTATTTGGCGCCGTTGGAGGCGCGATCGGTGCCGCAATCTTCAAAAAAGGCCCCGCCGAGGACGCGATCGAACCCGGATTTAGCGACGTCTGACACCCTGCCGGCGCCACGCCGGCTCGTTCAGTATCTCGGCGAGCACGATGGCATTGCGGGCACCCTCTCTTTCCTGGAGTTGCTTCAGGATAGGGTGGGTGCCCTTCTTTTTGTGATCCGTTTTCAACTCGGGGATGCCTGTCTTGCGATGGCCGACGGCGGACTCTGCGGCTCCGCCGACTCCCGTATACTTCGCGTACGGATCTGCCGAGACCGCCGCGGGGTCAAGATTCTTGCGCGGCGCGGACTCCGAACGGCGACGCCGCTGAGGCTTTGCTTCACGGGACGGTGTCGTCTCGATCGGTGCTCTGCGGTCGACCGGCGGCTCGATAGCTTCGGCACGTTCGGCCGCATCTACACGCGGTGCGGGTTCGGCAGGCTCAGCTGGACTCGGCCATCCGAGCGCCTCGCGAATCTCACGCAGGGCGTCTTCGAGTTCGGGATCCTTATTCCCAGAAGGAGCTGCCGAGTCGGACGTTCTCGTCTTGCTCGGCTGAGGCCTCGGCGCAGGCCGTTGTGTCTGCCTACGCTTCTTCCCCCCGAGTTGCGAAAGGACATAGAAGGCTAAGATGAGAAGGAGGAAGAGGAGGTCGAATTCCATCTCGATTTCTTTTGGTGGGTCGCGCGACGGCGAAGATACACAAGAGCCGGGGGCTTCCTATGCGTCCGGTTTCAAGAGTTCGATGATGCGCAGGTTAGCTCGAGGAAACGCGTAATTGTCGAGTGCGGTCCGAGACACCCATTCGCGAGGCATGTTGTCATCATGAAGCGTACCGCCGGCTACCCGGCACACGTACGCCCTCATTGTGATTCGAAAATGCGAGTACGCGTGTTTCACTTCCCCAACCAATTCACCCACGTCGACCTCAAGGCCCGTCTCCTCATACACCTCCCGCCTACAAGCCTCTTCCCACGTTTCTTCCGATTCCACTTTCCCTCCCGGGAATTCCCATAACCCGCCGAGCAATCCATCGTCCGGACGTCGCTGAAGCAAAATATGATCATCCTTTACGACGATCCCTACCGCGATATCATAGTGGGGGATAGGCTTGGTATCTGCGGCTGCAGGGTACATGTCCTGTGAGTTCGTCTCCCTTGCAACACAAATCGACGCGAGCGGGCAGCGGAAGCACTCTGGAGACCGCGGCTTGCACGTCGTCGCGCCAAGCTCCATCAACCCCTCATTGAAATCCGAAGCGTCGGATTCGGGAATCAGCTCATCAGCAAGTGTCTGAACGATCTTCTTGAGGCGTGCCGACTTTCGGTCCAGCGCAATGCCGAACACTCGTGAGAAGACACG
>CAZRTY010000114.1:0-6181 GCA_964603055.1 uncultured Rhodothermales bacterium
GCGAACATCGGGTTCATGAGGATGCCGAACGACGGGTAGAGCACGCCGGCAGCGACCGGGATGAGCACCACGTTGTAGGCGAAAGCCCAGAACAGGTTTTGTTTGATGTTGCGGATGGTGGCCTTCGACAGGCTGAACGCGCGTGCGACGCCGAGCAGGTCGCCGGACATCAGCACCACGTCAGCCGATTCGATGGCGATGTCAGTGCCGGTGCCGACGGCGATGCCGACATCCGCGGCGGCGAGTGCAGGCGCGTCGTTGATGCCATCGCCGACGAAAGCGACGCGGCGGCCGCCCTCGCTGAGGCGCCTCACGGCGTCGACCTTGCCGTCGGGCAGGACGTCGGCCACTACCTCATCGATACCCACGGCATCGGCGACCGAGCGCGCGGTGGCCTCATTATCACCCGTGATCATGGCAACGCGGAAGCCAAGCTCGTGCAGTTGACGGATGGCTTTCGGCGTAGATGGCTTGATCGGGTCGGCAACGGCGATGACGCCGGCTCCGACGCCGTCGATAGCCACCGCGACGACCGAATTTCCGGCCGAACTCAGGCGCTGGAGGTCGCCATCGATCTGGCTGAGATCGGCGGCCTCGCGTTCGAGCAGCCGCCTGGCGCCGGCAAGGATGCGGCGGCCATCGACCGTGCCGACAACGCCGAAGCCGGGCAGCGCCTCGAAGTCGGAGACATCGGCGATCGGCAGTCCGCGGTCGTTGGCGTCGTCGACGATGGCTTCGGCGATCGGGTGCTCGGAGCGGATCTCGAGCGCGGCGGTGAGGCGAAGCAGTTCGTCCTGGGTGACACCGCCGTGCGCCACGACGTCGACGACGCGGGGCCGGCCTTCGGTGAGCGTGCCCGTTTTGTCGAGGGCGACGACCTCGGCATCTCGCAGTGACTGGAGCGCCTCGCCTTTGCGGAAGAGCACGCCCATGTCGGCCGCGCGGCCGGTGCCGACCATGACTGACGTCGGCGTCGCGAGCCCCATCGCGCATGGGCAGGCGATGATGAGGACAGCGACCATGTTGACGACGGCGAATGTGAGCGCCGGGTCGGGGCCGAAGATCATCCACACCGCAAAGGTGATGGCGGCGATGACGAGCACGACGGGTACGAAGACGGCGACGACGCGGTCGGCCAGACGCTGTATAGGCGGGCGCGAAGCCTGCGCCGACTCAACCATGCTGATGATTTGCGCCAGGACGGTGTCTCGTCCAACGCGCGTAGCGCGGAAAACAAAGCTGCCGGTGCGGTTCATCGTGCCGCCGATGACCTCGGCGCCTTCCTCCTTCTCAACGGGCACGGGTTCGCCCGAAATCATCGACTCGTCGATGAAGGAACTGCCGCTCTCGACAATGCCGTCTACCGGGACTTTCTCGCCGGGCCGCACCACAATGCGGTCGCCCGGTACGACGGCTTCGATCTCGACTTCGACGGCTTCATCGCCGCGCATGACACGGGCCGTGCGTGGCTGGATACGAAGGAGCTTGCGGATGGCATCGCTCGTGCGGCCGCGGGCTATCGTCTCGAGGTAGCGACCAACGAGGATGAGCGTGATGATGACGGCAGCGGCTTCGAAATAGACGTGGGCCGTGCCTTCCGGGAGAATGCCCGGCGCAAACGTGGCTACGACCGAGTAGCCGTAGGCCGCCGTCGTACCGATCATGACCAGCGCGTTCATGTCTGGGCTGCCGTGCTTGATCGATGCCCAGCCGGTACGATAGAACTGCAGGCCGGGGCCGAACTGAACGACCGAGCCCAGCGCGAAGAGCAAGATGTGCAGCCCCTGCGTACCCAGCGTTTCATGGAGCCATGCACCAAAGGCGGGAATCATCATCCCGCCCATGTCCAATATGATAATGGGCAGGGTGAAGGCAGCCGCGAAGACCACCCGCCGCAGTAGCTTTTTGCGTGCGGCTTCCTGACGGGCCTCGGCGTCGTCCTCAGCCACATCTTCGTGCCAGGCCGCCTCATAGCCGGCCGATGTCACGGCGGTGAGGAGATCGTCGGTCTCGACGGCGCCGGGTACATACTTGACGGTGGCTTGCTCCGTGGCCAGGTTGACATCGGCCTCGACCACGCCCTCGACTTTCTCGAGCGCCTTGCGAACACGGTTCACGCAGTTAGCGCACGTCATGCCGCCGACGTCGATCACGCCGTCTGTCAGCGGTACGTCGTAGCCGCCGCCGGTCACAACATCGACGATCGTCTTGGCCGGCATCCCGTTCTTCGACCGCACCGTCGCCTTGTTCGTGGCAAGGTTGACATCAACCGACTCGACGCCATCGACCTTGCCGATGGCCCGCTCGACGCGCTGCACGCACGAAGCACAGGTCATCCCCTCGACAGGAATCTGAAGTACCGACGTTTCCGCTGCCTCAACCTTGCTCATCCCAACTGCCTGTTCAAAAGTGTCATGATCTCCTCGTACGTGCGCTCGGCCGCCTCCGGGCTGCCGGAGCGGATGGCGTCGGTGACGCATGTCTCGAGGTGGTTGCGCGTAACCATACCCGCCGCGCCCCTCAACGCCTGCTGCACCGACGCGAACTGGCTGAGGATGTCGCCGCAATAGCGATCATCCTCAACCATCCGCTGGATGCCGCGAACCTGGCCTTCGATTCGGCGAAGGCGGTTCAGCACATCCGCCTTTTTCTCCGGACTCATCTGCATGCGCTCATTCCTCCACCGTGTAACCTTCTTCTTCTAGCGCCGCGACGACCTCCGCCCCCTTGACCTGATCGTCGTCGTAAGCGACAACCGCCCGGCCGATTTCAACGTTACGAACGGTGACGCCGTCAATCTCTTTCAATGCGTTCTCCACGGCTTTCACGCAGTGTTCGCAGCTCATGCCGGAGATCGTGTAGGTTACTTCGTTCATCATGATGGAAATGACTCGTTGTTAATAGGGTACCCCCCTATACTATAATGACCCATCTCAGTTCCGAACCGGCTGAACACTATACTCCACTGAGGCTCCTCTTCGCACCGTATGTCTGCACTCACTCGACCACAGAAAAAGGCTCTGAAGGAGATCCTGCGCCGCGTTAAGGATGGCGTCCGCTATACCTGTCTGCGCGGATATGCGGGCACGGGCAAGACTTTCTTGATGCGGCGGCTCGTGGATGAGCTGGACTTGCAGGGCATCAAGGTTGCCGCGTGCGCGCCCACGCACAAGGCAGCGCGTGTGCTGGGCGATCAGCTGGCCGACAATGATGTTCGAGCGCAGACGATTCACTCGTTTCTGGGACTGCGGCTCAAGCCGGACGGACGTGGTTCCTATCGCCTCGAGCCCGAGCCGGGGCACGAGATGCCGGAAGTTGCGGTCGTGATTGTGGATGAAGCCTCGATGATCGGCCTGGAAGAGTGGACGCACATCGAGCAGGCGTGGGGTCAGCAGTTCATCTTCGTGGGAGATCCGGCGCAGTTGCCGCCTGTGAACGAAGGATCATCGCCCGTCTTCGAACTGGACGGACCGTGCCTCGAGGATGTCGTCCGGCAGGCGCGCGACAACCCGATCATCTCGCTCGCCACGCAGCTTCGGTCGGAGGATGAGGTTCGCTATGAGTCGGCATTCGATGGGCGTCACGGCGTGGGCGTGACGCGCAACCGGCAGGCGTTTCTCGACAGCGCGATGCGGGCGTTTAAGGATGAGCGCTTCCACGACGACGCCAATCACGCTCGGATTCTGGCTTACAGGAATCGGACGGTCCGCGACTACAACCGGTACATCCGCGGGCAGTTATTCCCCGATGCCAATGCGCGGTTCGTGGAAGACGAATGGCTGGTGGCGCGCGAGACCTGGTACGACGGCGAGATGCCGATCATCATCAACAGCGAGGAAGTGCGGGTGATCGACACCGTTGAGGACGAGGCGCAGGACGGGCGGGGAGAGTCGTGGCGTGTGTGGAAGCTGACGGTCGACAGCGTCGGATTTCGGGAATGGCGCGAGATCGAGGTGCTCCATGAAACGGAGCTGGGCCGCTTCGATCGTGAGCTCAGTAAGATCAAGCGGGATGCGATCCGTGGCGAGGGCGACTGGCGCGAGTTTTACGAGCTGCGCGAGCGTTTCGCGGATGTCGACTACGCGTATGCCTCGACCATCCATAAGGCACAGGGCTCGACCTATCACACGGCATTCGTGGATGTGCGCGATGCGCATGCCTGCCGTGGATCAGAGAAGCGAGCGCTGCTTTACGTGGCTGTCACGCGGCCATCTGAGCGACTCGCGCTGCTGACGTAGATCATTACTGGATGGCTGCCGTGACGGGCCGATGCACGGGTTCTTCGCCACTGGCGGGCTCCTCGGTCACGAACTCGCGGTAGTGGTCGTACCGGTTCAGGATCTTGGCGACGTAGAGCACAGGCTCGAGCCCGCGGCTGTAGCCATACCGAACGACCGGATCCTCGTAGACCAAGCGGTTTGACTTCTGCAGCAACCAGACGGCGACTTCTTCCCATACATCATCCGGCCCGCCGTTCTTATCCGTAAGCCGGCGCGCGTCCTCGACGTGGCCGTGACCCGTGTTGTACGACGCGAGGATAAACTTCAGCCGCTCATCTTCGTCGCCGATGCGCTCGCTCCAGTAATCTGTCAGCCACTGGATGAAACGAACCGCCCCGCCGACGTTATCGCGAGGATCGTTGACATTCGTGACGCCGAATTCCGCGGCCGTGGCCGGCATCAATTGAAGTAGACCCTGAGCGCCGGCCCACGACCGTGCGCGGGGCTCGAAGCGAGACTCCTGATATGCCTGGGCGGCGAGTAACCGCCAGTCCCACCCGATCTCCGATGCGGCTTCGTACAACAGATCGTCATACTCCGAGAGCCTGCCTGTCTCACTCGTCAGATACTCGTCGCTCATGCGGAGGACGTAGTTCGTCCGGTCGATGAAGTAGCGTTGATAGAGTGAATTAAAGAGTTCGGATCCGCTATTTGATTGGAGCCACTCATTAAACGCGTCGAGGAGATCAGGAGCGTTTCGCCGCACGGCCCAGGACACCGCATGCGGTTGCCCCACAGCCGGCCGGACGAAGATATTCTCGTACTGGCCTTGCGAGAGCCGCGCAAGGTTGCCCTGCGAGACCATGAGCTCGACGTCTCCGCGCGCGAGTTCGGCGATAAGGGCTTCATCGTTGACGTCGTCCTCCACCTCTACCACATGGATGTTGCCATCGACGCTGTCGGACAGTTCAAGCAATCGGCTCGTGTACGAGCCACGCGTCAGGTGAACGGTTTCTCCTGCGAGCTGCTCAGGGCGGGTGATGAGGCGCGCACGAATCTCGATCGAGTCGTCGGTAGCGGTGGGCACCATCGTGTCGGGCACCGCTTCGATGATCTCCTCGACCTCCTCCGGTATGCGCGTGTCGTCGATGGTGTCGCTCCGCTGGACGACGACCGGCTCGGTTCGATACAGCGGATAGGTAAAGGCGACGTACGGCGTATCGACCTCCATCGGTAGCAGCCGCGCCGCCACGACATCGCCTTCGCCGCTATTCAAGGAGCGGAAGAGCTGATCACGCGTCTGTACGACGCGTGTTCGCAGGACTATGTCGTGCTCGTCGGTAAACGCCCGCAGCAGTTCGTACTCAAAGCCGCGCGGCTCGCCTCGGTAGAGGAAGTAACCCGTTGAGTTGGTCGACATGATCGCGACGAGCGTGTCGCGCTCTACGATCTCTGCCCAATCCCGGTCGATTGGCTCACCGTAGTCGGGCGTTTCGGCACAGGCAGCGAGTAAAATTCCGGCCGTCAGTAATAAAAACAGGCAGCGCATCAGGTCGAGGGAAAGTCCGAAGTCGTGTGGTTACACTGACCTGGCGGCGATCCGTGCGCCGGATAATGCAATAACCTGATAACGAGGCGGCCGGCTGCCAACTTGCGAGGCGTTACTGCCCGTCCGCTTCTGCTGGTGCGATCCGGTCCAGATCGAGCTGCGTGCCGGGGGGCAGGAGGTGGATCTGACGGATCGTCTCGGACATCGGCCCCACCACATATTCGAAACGGACGAGATCGCCGGGCTGGACGAGGTTGGATTCGGAGGGGTCTTCCAGCCGGAAGTTCATGCGCATGGCATCCATGTAGCCTTCGATCGGCTCGTGGTCGATGCGGAGCGCCTCACCATTATAAAGGATCTCGACAACGCGTCCGCGGACCTGGTAGATCTCGGCATCAGGGTGATCGGCGGT